>DATJCV010000189.1:0-26892 GCA_035497775.1 Burkholderiaceae bacterium
CGACCAGGTATTCGACGGCTTCGCGACGACCCAGGTCGGCGCCCACGCGCTCACTGCAGGCGGCGAATTGCGCAATGAATCGCTGGCCAATTCCGGCCTGAAAAACGGCAATGATTCAGCGCGTCACCAGGCGCTCTTCATCCAGGATGAGTGGGCCATCAGCAACCGCTTGCTACTCACTGCCGGCGTGCGTGCCGATCACCACGAATTATTTGGCAGCGAACTCAGTCCGCGTCTGTATCTGGTCTGGGAAGCCACGCCGGAACTGGTCATCAAGGGCGGTTACGGCCACGCCTTCAAGGCGCCGACCCTGAAGCAGATTTCACCCAACTATGTCAGCAACGACCTCCCGTTTATCTTCCTCGGCAATCCCGCTGTCAAGCCAGAAAAATCGGATTCGATTGAAATCAGCGCCGATTGGAAGCGCGGCCCATTGGCGCTGCGCGGCGCGCTATTCCATAACGAAGTCCGAAACTTGATCTTTCAGCGCCCTGTAGCATGGAGGAAAGTGGGGCCGATAAACGTACCCACCCATTTTCTTTTCGACAATATCAACCAAGCCAGCATTACCGGCCTGGAAGGCGGCTTCAACTGGTCGCTGAATCCGAATCTGGATTGGGCTGGGGCCCTGACATTGCTGAAAACCCGCGACCGCAGCACCGGCCAGAAGTTAGAAAACCGGCCCACTGTCGCGCTGTCTTCGCATCTTGACTGGCGCAACTCCAATGGCTGGAGCGCGCGCGGCGGCTTCCAATTGGTCGGCTCGCAAATCGCCACTGGCGGCATGGCGACCTTACCGTCCTACACGCTGTGGAACGCCAGCGTCGCCAAACAACTCGACAAGAACCTGACACTGCGCGCCGGCATCGACAACATCGGCGATCTGCGACTGGCAGAAAAATCGCCCAATTTCACCTACGCAGAACGCGGCCGCACGCTGTACGCGACGCTGCGGGCCGACTTCTAGCAAACGCCAGTGCGGGGCCGGGCGGCGGTGAAGACGACATCAGCGCCACCGTCCCGCTGCACTATTCGGCAAGGTAAGCATCGCGCACGCACAGGTGCAGCGACGGCATCGGATCGACTCCAGCCCACCGAAGGCTGGCCGGAAAAAACTGATCGCGCGGTCTGCACAGGCCGTCATTTGTAGATGCCGCACCCGATAATCACGTGGTCGACCTTTTCGACATAGGTCGACTTCGCTTCGACCACGCCAGTAACGGGATTGGGCCAGCGATAATCGATCCAGCCCTTTCCCTGGGTGCCGGCAACACGCACGAACTCCCTGATGAAGCCCTTGCCGTCGGCATCCTTCAGGTCGATCAGGTTTTTGCCCACCAGCTTGGCGTTTTCGCCATGCGCAAGCGTGTTGCCGCTCATGTCGATGACATTGATGTACAGGTCGTTTTTCTTGAACGCCGGATCGGGCTGATTGAATGCGGCTAGCGCCGTTTGCATGCCATTTTCCCTGATGCAGGCGGCCGCGCGGCGCACCATCCCAACCGCTTCGTCGGTATTGCTTTCGAGCCGGAACACGCTGACCGAGCGTGCCAGCGCCGCCGCCTGCGTGCGCATGCCTTCGGTGGCGGCGGAAGCCTGCTCCACCAGGGCGGCGTTCTGCTGCGTCATCTCATCCATTTGCATGATCGCGCGGTTGATCTCTTCAATGCCAGCCCGCTGCTCCTGGCTGGCCTGCGCGATCTCGCCCATGATATGCGCGACCGAGCCGACCGACGCGACGATCTCATCCATGGTTTGGCCGGCATTGACGACCAGCGTGCTGCCGGAATTGATCCTCTCCACCGAACCGACGATCAATTCCCTGATTTCGCGCGCCGCGCCGGCGGAGCGCTGCGCCAGGTTGCGTACTTCGGACGCGACGACGGCAAAACCCTTGCCGCCCTCACCCGCACGCGCCGCTTCCACCGCGGCATTCAGGGCCAAAATATTAGTCTGGAATGCGATCGCATCGATGACGCCGATGATGTCGGCGATCTGGCGCGAACTGTTCCTGATTTCTTCCATCATCACCACCGCGTCGCGCATCGCCTGCCCGCCCCGCAGCGCCACCTCAGAAGAGCCGGCGACCAGCTGGTTCGCATTGCGCGCGTTGTCGGCGTTCTGCCCGACCTTTTCGGTCAGTTCCTTCATCGAGGAAGCCGTCGCTTCCAGCGAACCGGCCTGCGCTTCGGTGCGCACCGACAGATCGGCATTGCCGGTGGCAATTTCCTTGGACGCGGTCTCGATCGAATCGGTGCCGCGCCGCACCTCCGCCACCAGCTTCAGCAGATGATCGTTCATGGTCTTGAGCGAATGCAAGAGGTCGCTGACCTCATCGCGACCGGCCACCGTCGGCTGCGAAGACAGATCGCCGATGGCGACGCGGCGCGCGATCGATACCGCCGTCTGCAACGGGCGCGTGATGCTCAGCGTCAGGCGCCAGGAGATCAATCCGCCGCAAGCAACGGTGACCGCGCAGATCGCCGCCAGCAGGGATAGCAGCTTGCGATCGCGCTCGGCCGCCGCGTCGAACAGGCGACGGCTCTCGCCTTGCTGCAGTTCGGCGAGACGATCGACGGTGGCCGTTGCCTGCTTGCCAGCCGCCCTGAGCGCGGCTACCGCGTTGGCGTCGTTCTCCTGTTCTTGGACAGCCAGTTTCTGGAATGCCTGGCGCAGCCCGGCCTCGGCCGCCTCGATGCCGGCCAGGCGCGCCTTTTCTTCTTCGCTCAGGCCACTGGCGGCGAACTTGGCGCGCGCGTCCGCATGGCGTACCAGATGCGCTTCCGCCTCGCGCGCCGCGCCGGCGTCGCGCATCGCCAGCGCGGCTTCCAGAAGCGCCGACTTCATCGTCGCAACCAGCACGCTCTTGTCGTTGGAAGCCTCGACCTGCCCGATCAGCGCTTCCCGGCCCGCGACATTGGTCGCGTTCATCAGGACCACGGTCGAAATCAGGATCAGCAGGCTCATCCCGAATCCGACGCCCAGCCTCGTGCCTATGCGCCAGTCACGCAGGTTCATTTCACCCTCTCCTCCGTCCGGTCATGCCGGCTCTTGTTCCATACCCGCGTAAAAAAAATCACATGCCGAGGTAGGCGGCCTTCACCCGTCCGTTTTCCAGCAGTTCGCGTCCTGGGCCGGAAAGCGCGATGCTGCCGGTTTCGATCACATAGCCGACGTCGGCGATAGCCAGCGCGGCATGCGCATTCTGCTCGACCAGCAGGATGGTGATGCCTTCCGCCTTCAGGCTCTTTACGATGCGGAAGATTTCCTCGACCAGCAAGGGCGCCAGCCCCATGCTCGGCTCGTCCAGCAACAGCAGCCGCGGCTTGCCCATCAGTGCGCGCGCCATCGCCAGCATCTGCTGCTGGCCGCCGGAAAGGGTGCCCGCCGGCAAATGCCGCTTTTCCTTGAGGATCGGGAACAGCGCATACATCCTTTCCATATCGGCGTCGATCTCGCTCTTGGGACGGGTGAATGCGCCCAGCCGCAGGTTGTCCTCGATCGACATCGGACCAAACACCTGCCTGCCTTCCGGCACCTGGCAGATGCCGGCGCGCACGCGCTTGTCCGCGCTCATGCGCGTGATATCCGCGCCCTGCAGGCGGATGCTGCCGCCGCTGGCCGGCTGCACGCCAGACAGGGTGCGCAACAGCGTCGTTTTGCCCGCGCCGTTGGCGCCCACCAGGGCCACCAGTTGGCCTTCACCAACATCGATATCAACGCCATGCAGCGCCTGGATGCGCCCATAGTGGCTGGTCAGGCCCTTGATCTCGAGCACCTTGGCTGTCCTGGCCGACGCGGACGCTGCCGCCGGGGTGCCGCCGAGACCGACCGGCTCCGGCGCCAGCGTCACCAGACGCGAGCGCAATTCCGCGAATTCGACCTTCGCATTGGCGCCGAACAGTGGATCATCATTGTTCAAGAACGCGGCATCGATTTCTTCCCAGTCGGCGGCCGTGAGCATTTTTTTTGCCAGCGGCATCACCTGGGTTTCCTCGAAACGGATGTGCTCGCGCAGGCTGCCAGTAAAGCGCGCCAAATGCTCGAAGAACGCCGGCCTGGCCTCCAGGCTTCCTTCCGCGACCGCGACGGTCAGCTCGCGCAGCGCTGCGAGGTGCTCCGGCCCTTGCACATGTTCGACCTGCAGGCGGTCAATGTCTACGCCGGCCTCCGGGCAGCGCCGACGCAGCAGACGGAACAGGTACTCATCTTCCTTCGGGTGATGCATGCGGTCGATATACGAACTCAGGTAGTCCAGCATCAGTGCCACCACCTGCGCCGGCGCATGCGCGCCACTGTTGCGCATTTCCTGGCCGATGCTGTCGAGCGCCGTCGTCAGCCGCCACATCCCGCTGTGCTCTGCGCTGATGATATTGAGGGCTTGCATGTATGTCTCCTTATGCCGACGCGCCGAGATAGGCGGCGATCACGTCGGGATTGGCGCGCACCTCGGCAGGCGTGCCTTCGGCCAGCTTCTTGCCATAGTCGAGCACTGAAATGTGATTGGACAGGTTCATCACCAGCTTCATGTCGTGCTCGACCAGCACCACTGTCACGCCGGACTCGGCGACCTTGCGGATCAGCGTTTCGATCTCGCCGGTTTCAGTGTGATTCAAGCCAGCGGCCGGCTCGTCGAGCAGCAGGATTTGCGGACGGGCTGCGAGCGCGCGCGCGATTTCCAGCCGCTTCAACGCGCCGTAGGGCATCTGACTGGCCGCATGGCCGAGATATTTGCCGACGCCGACGAAATGCATCAGCTCGGCCGCTTCGTCGCGGCAGGCGCTGTCAGCGCGCTTCATGCCCGGCAGTCGCAGCATGCCGGCAATCAGGCTCTGGTTCAGGCGCAGGTGGGCGCCGACCATCACATTTTCCAGCGCGCTCATGTTCATACACACCTGCAGGTTCTGGAAGGTGCGGCTCATGCCGCGTAGCGCCAGCTCGTCCGGCGACTTGCCAGCGACATTCTCGTCGCGGAACAGGATTTCGCCGCAAGTGGGCGTGTAGACGCCGGTGATCAGATTGAACAGCGTGGTCTTGCCGGCGCCGTTGGGGCCGATCACCGACTGGATTGCGCCTTGCTTGATGTCGATGCTGACATCCTGGACCGCCTTGACACCGCCGAAGGTCTTGCTGAGATTGCGTATGCTCAACATGGTCAGCTTCCTTGCTTTCCGAAGCGGCGCGCCAGCGTGGGCACCAGGCCTTTGGGCATGAATATCATGGTCGCCATCAGGATCACGCCGAACACGACCGTCTCCCAGCCTTCGAAAGTCGACAGCACTTGCGGTAGCAGTGTCAGCAAGGCAGCGCCGACGATCGAGCCGAACACTGACGCCATGCCGCCGGTGACCACCATCGTCACCAGCTCGATCGAGTGAAAGAAGCCAGCGATGCCGGGAGTGAGAAAGCCGACATAGTGGGCGCTCAGGCTGCCCGCCAGGCTGGCCACGACTGCCGACAGCACGAAGATTCGCACCTTGAAGCGCGTGGTGTCGACGCCGGCGACACGGGCCGCCACTTCGGATCCATGGATCGCCTGCAGCGCCCGCCCGCCGGGGGAATCGATCAGATTGAGCGCAGCCCAGGTGACCAGCACCAGCAGCACCGCGATCACCGCGTACCAGGTTTTCTCGCCGGAGAGCGCCCAGCCGAACAGTTCGAACGCCGGCACGGAAATGCCGTCCGGTCCGCCGGTGTACTGCGCTTCGTTGCTGATGATAATCGAGATGATGATGCCCAGTCCCAGCGTTGCCATCGCCAGCGTATGGCCTTTCAGTTTCAGGATCGGACGCGCGACCAGGAAGGCGAGGATGCCGTTGGCAAGTATGCCCGCGGCCAGCGCCGCCATCGGCGACCAGCTGAAGTGCGTGGTCAACACACCGGACGAATAGGCGCCGATACCGAAAAAGCCGGCATGGCCAAGGCTGATCTGGCCCGTGTAGCCCATCAGCAGGTTCAATCCGATGACGACAATGGCATTGATGGCAATGCGGATGACGACGTCATAATAGAAGCTGTTCGGGAGTACCAGCGGCAGCAGCACCAGCACCGCCGCCAGTACGACCAGTCCTTTGTAGCGTGCCAGTCCGGGCAGGGAGCTTGTGCCGATGGGCGCAGCAATCGGGGTGGAAGTCTTCATACGCGCTCCGCCAGTTTGGAGCCGAACAATCCGTCCGGCCTAAAGAACAGAATCAACAGGATCAGCACGAACGGCACCGCATCCTTGTAAGCGGATGAGATATAGCCGGCGGCCATCGCTTCGGCGATGCCGAGGATCAGACCGCCGACAATCGCTCCGGCGCCGCCACCCAGCCCCCCAAGCACGGCGGCGACGAAGCCTTTCAGGCCAAGCATGATGCCTGTGTCATACGAGGTATAGGTGATGGGCGCGAGGATGATGCCGCCGACCGCGCCCAGCACCGCTGACAGGCCGAACGACAGCAGCAGGATCACCTTGGTATTGATGCCGACCAGTTGCGCGGCCAGCTTGTTGTGCGAGGTCGCGAGCATCGCCTTGCCGAGCGTCGTCCGACCGAAGAACCAGCCGAGCAGGAGCACGATGACTAGCGCCACGCCGAGCACCCACAAGCTTTGCGGCAGCAGGCTGGCGCCGAGGATCTGGATCGGCGTATCGCCGGAAAAGGCCGGCAATGCGTGGTTTCCCTTGCCCAGCCACACCTGCACCAGTCCGCGCAACGTCAGCGATGCGCCGATGGTGATGATGATGAGCGTCACCACTTCCGCGTTCTTCGCCGGCTCGATCGCCAGCTTCTCGACCACGAGGCCGATCAGGCCGGTGGCGACGATCGCCAGCGCGATCGCCAGTGGCAGCGGCAGGCCGACCGTCAGCAGCGCCGCCGACAGCATCCCGCCCAGCATGATGAATTCGCCTTGCGCGAAGTTGAGCACGCCGCTGGTGTTGTAAATGATCGTGAATCCCAGCGCCGCCAACGCATACGCGGCGCCGACCGTGATCCCCGAAAACAGAAACTGTAAAAATTGCGCCAACATGGGTGTCTCCTAGAGGGGACTTTGAGAATGCGTGCAGTCCTCCCCCGGCAAAAGGGGAGGACCGCTGGCCGTCGGTCATTGGCAGCAGCGTTCCGCCTGCCGATGCATCAGCCTTACTTCAGCAGCTGCCAGTCGCCGTTCTTGACTTCCACCATGCGGAATGCGCTCAGATCCAGGCCCATATGGTCGGTCGGGCTCATGTTGAAGGCGCCGGTGGTGGCGACGAACCCCTTGGTCTGTTCGATGGCGGCGCGGATTTTTTCCTTGTCGGTCGAGTTGGCGCGCTTCATTGCGTCAACGGCCAGCAACAACGCGTCGTACGCATAGCCGCCGAAGGTCGACGGCTCTGTCTTGAACTTGTCGCGGTAGGTCTTGTTGTAGCCGATCACCACCGGCTTCTGCGGGTCGCTGGCCGGCAGCGCGTCGGCGACCAGCATCGCCGGGGTCGGCAGGCGGATGCCTTCGGCGGCCTTGCCGGCAAGCTTGATGAACTCGTCCGAGGCCACGCCGTGCGACTGGTACAGCGGCAAGCCGCTGCCAAGCTGACCGTAGTTCTTGGTCACGACGGCCGGACCCTGGCCGAGACCAAACACGAAAATCGCCTGTACGCCGGGCACGTTTTTGATCTTGGTGAGCTGCGCGGTCATGTCGGTATCCTTCGGACCGTAGGTCTCATCGGCCACCAGCGTGATGCCGTACTTGGCGGCGACGGTCTGCGATTCCTTGCGGCCCGACTGGCCGAAGCCGCTGGTCTCGGACAGCAGACCAACCTTGCTGATGCCGCGCTTCTTCATGTCCTCGAACACCTTTTCCGCCGCCATGCGGTCGGTGTGAGGGGTCTTGAACACCCACTTCTTCGCGGGCTCGACGATCACCACCGCGCCGGCTAGCGAAATGAACGGCACGCCTGCTTTCTCGACCAGCGGCACCATCGCCATGGTCGCGCCGGTAGTGGTGCCGCCGATCAACACGTCGACGTTGTCGGATTCGATCAGACGCTTGGCGAAACTGTTGGCCTTGCCCGACTCGCTGCCGTCGTCGTAATGCACCAACTCCACCTTGCGTCCGAGTACGCCGCCTTCCGCATTGATCTTCTCGACATAGGTCTGCAAGGTTTTCAGTTCGGGGTCGCCGAGGAACGCGGCCGGTCCGGTGACCGACAGCACGGAACCGATCTTGATCGGCTCGGCCGCGATCGCGCCGATTGCCGCCGATACCAGTGACCCGAGGACTAGTGCCTTGCCAAACATTTTTCCAATCATATCTATCTCCACTTTCTGCTAAATTTTTATGAAATGGTTGAACTGCTCTTTTTAACGCCCGCTTTGACCCGGGCGCCTGCTGCCTTTACCGGCCGCATCCTTACACGCGCTCGATGACGAGTGCGATGCCCTGTCCGACGCCGATGCACATTGTGCATAGCGCATAACGGCCGCCGCTGCGCTCTAGCTGGTTCAGCGCGGTCGTCACCAACCGCGCGCCGGAAGCGCCGAGCGGATGGCCGATGGCGATGGCGCCACCGTTCGGATTCACATGCGGCGCATTGTCCGGAAGGCCGAGATCGCGCGTCACCGCCAGTGCCTGCGCGGCAAACGCTTCGTTCAACTCGATCACGTCCATCTGCTCCAGCCTCAGCCCGGTCAGCGCCAGCACCTTGCGCGCCGCCGGCGAAGGGCCAAAACCCATGATGCGCGGCGCCAACCCGGCGACCGCCATGCCGAGCACGCGTGCGCGCGGCTTCAATCCATACCGGTCGGCCGCTACGGCCGATGCCAGCAGCACCGCGCACGCGCCGTCGTTGACGCCGGATGCATTGCCCGCCGTGACGCTGCCGTCCGCGCCGACCACGCCCTTGAGCCGTGCCAGCATCTCGATGGTGGTATCCGGGCGCGGATGCTCGTCGGTCGAAAACATCTTCGGCTCGCCCTTCTTCTGCGGGATCGCGACCGGCACGATCTCCGACGCGAAGAAACCCGCCGCCTGCGCGGCCGCCCAGCGCTGCTGGCTGCGCAGCGCGAACACGTCCTGGTCGGCGCGGCTGATCTTGAAGTCGACGGCCACGTTTTCGGCGGTTTCCGGCATCGAATCGATGCCGTACTTCGCCTTCATCAGCGGATTGACGAAGCGCCAGCCGATGGTCGTGTCCTCGATCTTCGTCGAGCGCGAAAACGCGGTATCGGCCTTGCCCATCACGAAGGGCGCGCGGCTCATGCTTTCGACGCCGCCCGCGATCACCAGTCCCGCCTCGCCCGACTTGATCGCGCGCGCGGCCATGCCGACCGCATCCAAGCTCGATCCGCACAGACGGTTGATGGTGTTGGCCGGCACGTCGACCGGCAGGCCTGCCAGCAGCGCCGCCATGCGGCCGACGTTGCGGTTGTCTTCGCCGGCCTGGTTGGCGCAGCCGTACAGTACGTCGTCGACGCGCGCCCAGTCCACGCTTGGGTTGCGCTCGATCAGTGCCTTGATCGGCAAGGCCGCGAGGTCGTCGGCGCGCACCGCCGACAGTGCACCGCCGTATCGGCCGAAGGGCGTGCGGACAGCGTCGCAGATGAAAGCCTCAGTCACGTTGGATGCTCCGTTCTATGGTTCGATGGAAGACTGTCGGATCAGGATGTGGCCTTGGGCCGCTTGTCGATCACGCGGCGCGCCTTGCCGGTGGCGGTGCGTTCGATGGTGTTGGATGCCATCACGCGCACGCGGGTGGTGACGCCGACATAGGTCTTGATGTGGTGCTGCAGTTCGCGGCAGATGGCTTCCATTTCAAGTTCGGACAGCTTGCCGGAGATTTCCGGACGCAATTCCGTCAGCACGTCCAGCTTGTCGAGATGCCCTTCGCGCGTCACGATCAGCTGGTATTGCGGCGCCAGGCCGGCCTGCTTGAGGATGAGTTCCTCGATCTGCGACGGGAATACGTTGACGCCGCGGATGATCAGCATGTCGTCCGAGCGGCCGGTGATCTTGCCGATGCGGCGCATTGAGCGCGAGGTCGGCGGCAAGAGGCGCGTCAGGTCGCGCGTGCGGTAACGGATGATAGGCAGCGCCTCCTTGGTCAGCGAGGTGAACACCAACTCGCCTTCCTGTCCATCCGGCACCACTTCACCGGTGTCCGGATTGATGATCTCGGGATAGAAATGGTCCTCCCAGATCACCGGACCGTCCTTGCTTTCGATGCACTCGCTGGCCACGCCCGGCCCCATCACTTCGGACAGGCCGTAGATATCGACCGCGTCGATGCCGGCGCGTGCTTCGATTTCGGCCCGCATCGCATCGGTCCATGGCTCGGCACCGAAAATGCCTACCTTGAGCGAACACTCGGCCGCGTCCAGTCCCTGGCGATAAAATTCTTCAATGATGTTGAGCATGTAGGACGGCGTGACCATGATGATTTTGGGCTTGAAGTCCTGAATTAGCTGCACCTGCTTTTCCGTCTGCCCACCGGACATCGGGATCACGGTGCAGCCAAGCCGCTCCGCGCCGTAATGCGCGCCCAGACCGCCGGTGAACAAGCCATAGCCGTAGGATATATGCACTATGTCGCCGGGGCGGCCGCCGGCTGCGCGGATCGAGCGCGCCACCACCTGGGCCCAGGTGTCGATGTCGTTCTGCGTATAGCCGACCACGGTCGGCTTGCCGGTGGTTCCACTGGAAGCATGCAAGCGCACCACCTTCTCGCGCGGCACCGCGAACAGGCCGAACGGGTAGTTGTCGCGCAAGTCCTTCTTGCCGGTGAACGGAAACTTCGCCAGGTCGGCCAGCGTTTTCAGGTCGTCCGGATGCACGCCGGCGGCGTCGAACGACGCGCGGTAATGCGGCACGTTGTCATACGCGTGTTTCAAGGTCCACTTCAGGCGATCCAGTTGCAGTGCCTGCAACTCGTCCCGGCTGGCCTTTTCGATGGGCTCAAGCTCGCCCGGGTTCTGTATGGCTTGTAGCATGGTATCTCCTCCGATGAATTTTTCCAGTGCCAGGCTTCAGGAGCAGGCACCGATGACTTCGCCCTTGATCTGATGGGACTTGCCGCGGAACAGCGCGATGCAGGCGCCTTCCTGGTTCGTCACGGTGATGTCGTACACGCCACTGCGCCCCGCCCGCGCCTGCTCGACCGCTTGCGCCGTCAGCATGTCGCCCGCCCTGCCGGGCGCGAGGTATTCGATCGAGCAGCCGGCGGCTACGGTGTTGAGGTTGTAGCTGTTGCAGGCGAACGCGAAGGTGCTGTCGGCGAGCGCGAAGATGAAGCCGCCATGACAGGTCTGATGCCCATTGAGCATATCCGGCCTCACCTTCATGCTGATGCGCGCGGTGCCAGGACCGACGGCAAGAATTTCCATGCCGAGCGTCTTGGTGGCCTCGTCGCGCGCGTACATGGCTTTCGCCGTGGCTTCGGCCAGTACCTGGGCATCCGATAGTTTGAGTACTTCATGCATGGAACAATGCTCCGGTTGCGACTTTCCTGCGAATCAGCGGCGACACGCGGTAGCGGTCCTCGCCGTAGTTTCCTGCCATGTTGTCCAGCACCCCCATCACTTCGGCGACGCCGATCGCATCGGCCCAAGCTAGCGGCCCGCGCGGATAGTTGACACCTTTCTGCATCGCGGTATCGACCGCCTGCACGCTGCACACGCCCTGGTTCACTGCATCCGCGGCTTCGTTGGCCAGCATTGCGACCGTGCGCATGACCACCATGCCGGGCACATCATCCAGGCGCGACACCGTATAGCCAGCCGCCTGGAAAGTGCCGACGACGGCGCGGTAGGCGTTCTCGTTGCACTGATCGGCGCATGTCAGCGCGATGCGCCTGGCGGCGCCCCAGTCCAGCGTCAGATCCAGCAGTACGGTGTTGCATACGCCGTTGTCGTGCGCGCGCTGCGTGGCGGTGCGGCCATCGGTCAGATACACGGTGGCGGCGCCACATTGCAGCAAGGCGCCGCTGCTTGCAGCGGCGGCACGCTCCACCTGCAGGCCGCCGGCCGCGATGCGCTCCGCCAGCGCATGTGCGCAGGCATCGGCACCAATGACCGTCACGCTGGCGGGAGCGGGTTGCGCCACCTCATCATGCGGCTGCGGTACCGGCGCATGCTCGCCGTATTGGTAAAAGCCGCGCCCGCTCTTGCGGCCGAGGAAACCTGCATTGACCAATTCCTGCTGCATCAACGACGGCGTGAAACGCGGGTCGTTGAAATAGGCTTCGAATACCGATTTCGTCACCGCGAAATTGACATCGTGGCCGATCAGGTCCATCAGTTCGAACGGCCCCATGCGGAAGCCGCCCGCTTCACGCAGGATGGCATCGAGCGTGGCCGGCGCTGCCGCCTGCTCGGTGGCGATGCGCAATGCTTCGGCGTAATACGGGCGGGCGACGCGGTTGACGATGAAGCCGGGCGTCGACGCGGTATGCACCGGATTTTTGCCCCAGGCGGCGGCGGTGGCATGAACGGCATCGGCCACTTCGCGCCCACTGGCCAACCCGCTAACCACTTCCACCAGCGCCATCAATGGCACCGGATTGAAAAAATGCATGCCGACCAAGCGCTGCGGAAAACGCAGATGGGCGCCGATGGCAGTGACCGAAATCGACGAAGTGTTGGTGGCGAGGATGCAGCGCTCGCCGACGATCGCTTCGAGGTCGGCGAACAGCTTGCGTTTCGCTTCCAGGTTTTCGACGATGGCTTCCACCACGAGACCGGCATCGCAGAGCCGATCCATCGACGCCACCGCTTGCAGCCGCGCGCCGGCGGTCTCGGCATCGACGGTGCCCATCCTGCCTTTCTCGACGAGCTTGCCGAAGTTCCTGCGGATATCGGCAATCGCCTTGTCCGCCGCTTCGGCGCGGGCATCGTACAGCTTGACCGCATGGCCGGCGGCCGCCGCGACCTGCGCGATGCCCGCGCCCATCGCGCCGCTGCCGACGACGGCGACCGTGACCGACGGATTGAGTGCCGCGGTCATGCGTCAGGCTCCCGTGAAGCGCGGCGCGCGCTTTTCCATGAAGGCATTCACACCTTCACGGTAATCGTGGCTGCTGCCGAGTTCGCGCATGAAGTCGCACTCCAGCTTCATCTGTTGTTCGAGCGTGTTGCTGGGGCTGGCGTACATCGCCTGCTTGGTGCGCGCCAGTCCCTTGGTCGGCGCGGCGGCGAAATGCTTCGCGAGCGCATCGACCTCGCCTGCCAGCGCGTCGTCGTCGACACATTTCCAGATTAGGCCCCAGCTTTCTGCACGTTCCGCACTGAGCTTGTCGCCCAGCATCGCCAGCCCCATCGCGCGCGCGGTGCCAATGGCGCGCGGGAGGAAATAGGTGCCGCCAGTATCGGGAATCAGGCCGAGGCGGCAAAACGCTTCGACGAAGGAAGCGGACTTCGCCGCGATCACGATATCGGCCGCGAGCGCGAGATTGGCGCCAGCGCCAGCCGCGACGCCATTGACCGCGCAGATTACCGGCAGCGGCAGATTGCGCAGCGCCAGCACCAGCGGGGCGTAATATTTTTCCACCGATTCGCCAAGATCGACCGTCGCGCCGCCGGGCGCAACCGCGCGGTCCGCCAGATCCTGACCGGCGCAGAAGCCGCGGCCCGCGCCGGTCAGCACCAGTACGCGCACGGAAGAATCGGCCCTCACCTTTTCCAGCGCTTCGCGCACTTCGAGATGCATCGCAACGGTGAAGCTGTTGAGCTTGTCGGGGCGATTGAGCGTCAGCCGGGCAATCCCTTGGCCGATCTCGAACAGGATATTTTGATAAGTCATCGCTCGCTTTCAATAAGTGTTAAATGTGCGCGCGGCTTTGCACGACACGAAAACGGTTCGCGACGAAGGCGGCATCGCACAGCGCGGCATTGGCGGCCGGATTGGCGCCGGTACCATGGAAGTCGCTGAAGGCCGCCGACTGGTTCACGAACACTCCTCCGGTCAGGTTGATCGACAGTGCAACACCTGTCTCTTCCGCCAGGTCACGCGCCTGCTCGATCACTTGCGGATCGCGCGCATACACGGACAACGTCAGCGCGCCCTGTTCGCGCACGCCTTTTTTCGCCAGCGAGAGGCTGTGCGCGGTGCCTTTGGTCGCGATGCCGAACGAAATCGGGCCGAAGAATTCCTGCATGATCCTGTCTTCGTCAAAGCCCTTCAGCTTCAGCAGCAGTGGTGTGCGGGTGCGCGCGGCGGGGAATTGCGGATGCTCCAGCGGCCGGCTGTCGGCCACCACTTCGCCCAGTGCACGCGCGGCTTCGATACGCTCGATCACCGCGTTGTTCTGGATCGCGCCGGTGATCTCCACCGCCTTGGCGGCGTCGCCGGTCAATTTGGCGATGCCGTCGCCGATTGCCTGCACCACCTCGTCGAAGCCGACGCGGCCATCGGGCGTGTCGATGCCTTCGGCCGGGATGTAAATGTTTTGCGGCGCGGTGCACATCTGCCCGGAATACAGCGTGAGCGAAAACGCGATGTTGCGCGCCATGCCTTTCAGGTCGTCGGTCGAGTCGATGATGATCTGGTTCACGCCCGACTTCTCGGTATACACCTGCGCCTGATGCGCGTTGAGCTCCAGCCAGTTACCGTTGGCGCTGCTGCCGGTGAAATCGATCAGGCGCACTTCGGGACGGGTCGCGAGCGTGGCGGCGGTATCGTCGCCCTGCTCATGCGCGACCAGCGTCACGATGTTCGGGTCGAAGCCCGCTTCCTGCAGCACCTCGCGCGCGATCTGCACGGTGATCGCGAGCGGCAGGATCGCGCCGGGATGCGGCTTGACGATCACTGCATTGCCGGTGGCGAGGCTGGCAAACAGGCCCGGATAGCTGTTCCAGGTCGGGAAGGTGCAGCAGCCGATCACCAGGCTCACGCCGCGCGGCACGATGGCATAACGCTTTTCCATCCTCAGCGGCTCGTTCTTGCCTTGCGGTTTTTCCCAGCAAGCCGTCTTGGGAATGCGACGCATCTGGTCCCACGCATAGGCGACGGCTTCGAGGCCGCGATCCTGTGCATGCGGGCCACCAGCCTGGAACGCCATCATGAAGGCCTGGCCGGTGGTGTGCATCACCGCATAGGCGATCTCGAAGCTCCGTTTGTTCAGGCGTTGCAGGATTTCCAGCGACACGCCGACCCAGGCTTCCGGGCCGGCCTTGCGCCATGCAGGCGACGCCGCCTCGATCGCCGCGAACAAGGCGTCCGGATCGGCTTTCGGATACGTAATGCCGAGATCGAAACCGTATGGAGAGGCTTCCTGGCCGACGCGATCGACAGTCGCTGCCTGTTCCAGCGCGAACGGCTTTTCCAGCAAGGCGTCGAACGCGGCCTTGCCTTCGTCATTGGCGGTGTCGCCGTACACCTTCGGGCTCGGCATTTCGGCGTAGGCGCTCCAGTAGCCGCGCGTGACGATGGATTCGGCCGCCTGGTCCAGCAAGGGCCGATGGCGTTCAAAGAAGGGGGCGGGCATGCTTGTCTCCAAAAATCTGTTCTTGTCTAGTGCCGCTACGTATCTTAGTGATCCTGGTCGAAATCCATCACCAGCCTGTCCGTCACCGGAAAGCTCTGGCATGACAACGCGAAGCCGCGTGCGACCTCGTAATCCTCCAGCGCATAGTTCGCATCCATGTCGACCTTGCCTTCCACCACCTTGCAGCGGCAGGTCGAACACACGCCCGCCTTGCAGGAATGGCGTACGTCGATACCGTGCTTGAGCGCGGCGTCCAGCACCGATTCCTTGTCCTTTTCCATGCTGAAGTTGACATGGTTGCCGTCGATGACCAGCGTCACTTCGCAATCCGCGTTGCCAGGAATCGGGTGCGCGCGCGGCACATGCTCTCGTCGTGGCGCACTGGCGGCAAACAGTTCGACCTTGATCCGCTCTTTCTGAAATCCGTGTTCGCGCAGCGCTTCCGACACCTCGTGCATCATCTGCTCGGGCCCGCAAATGAAGGCGGTATCGATATCGTCGAGTGCGACCCAGCTCTTGAAGAATTGCGCGCACTTGTCCTTATCGATGCGGCCGTTAAACAGGTCGATGTCCTGCTGCTCGCGGCTCATCACATAGACCAGCTTAAAGCGGTCCAGGTAAAGATCTTTCAGCTCGGCCAGTTCTTCCTTGAAGATCACCGACGACGATGCGCGATTGCCGTAGAACAGAGTGAAGCTGCTCTTCGGTTCGGACTGCAGCGTGGTCTTGACGATCGACAGCATCGGCGTGATGCCGCTGCCCGCCGCGAAGGCGAGGTAATGCTTGCGGTTGTCGGACGACAGCGGCACATGGAAATGCCCCATCGGCGGCATCACATCGAGCGACGCGCCGGCCTGCAGCGACTCGCTGGCCCAGGTCGAGAACAGGCCGCCGGGCGTACGCTTGATCGCCACACGCAGCGTATCGTCCTGCACCGACGAGCAGATCGAATACGAGCGGCGTACGTCTTCGTCATCGATCGCCGCGCGCAGCGTCAGATGCTGCCCCTGCGTATAGCGATACGCATCGCGCAGCTCGGGCGGCACCTCGAAGGTGACGACGACGGCGTCGCGTGTCTCGCGCCCCACCTGCGAAACGGTCAACGCATGAAACTTGCTCATATCAGACTGCTCTCCCAATCTTGTCAGGCATCCGGCGCCGCGCGCCAGGGATTACCCGGTCAATGACTTTTGAAATAATCGAACGGCTCCAGGCAATCGTCGCAGCGGTACAGCGCCTTGCACGAGGTCGAGCCGAATTCGCTCGTCCTGTGCGTCCTGGTTGAACCGCAGCGCGGACATTCGACCGCCGGCTCCATCGACGCCTTGCGCAGGCGGCTGATGTCGATTACCTGGTGGTCGCTCGCTTGCCGTGCCGGCGGCGCGATGCCGTAATGCTTCAACTTCTTCTTGCCGCTTTCTGTCATCCAGTCGGTGGTCCACGCCGGCGACAGCTGCGTCTCCAGCCTCACGCGTTCGACACCATGGCTGCGCAGAACCGCTTCGACGCCATCGGCGATCGTCAGCATCGCCGGGCAGCCGCTGTAGGTCGGCGTGATGATGACGATGAACTCACCGTTTCCGCCCCGCTCCACTTTGCGCACGATGCCCAGATCGACCACCGAAATCACCGGAATTTCCGGATCGGGGACTTCCTCCAGCCAGTGCCAGACCTGTTCCACAGTAGCCGTCATCGCGCTTACCAGTTAGCGCCCGGATACGCCCTCTGCAGAAACTGCATTTCCGCCAGCAGGTAGCCGAGATTTTCGCTGTGCACGCCGCGCTTGCCGCCTTGCTGCATCCATGCGTCCGGGGCAGGCAGGCGCAAGGTGGCTTCCTCGAACACTTCGCGCACATGCCGCAGCCATGGCTCGCGCAGGCTGGCGAGATCCGGCGCGATGCCTTGTTCCGCCATCGCGCGGTCGATCTCGTCGCCCTCGAACATTTCCCCGGTGTACATCCAGAGATCATCGAGCGCGGCCTGCATCAGCGCGTGACTTTGCTCGGTACCGTCGCCTAGGCGCACGACCAGGTCGCCGCTGCGACGCACGTGGTAGCTGACTTCCTTCAGCGACTTTTCCGCGATCGCCGCGATGCGTTTGTCGCGGGACACGCAAAGCCGCTGCAGCAACAGGAAGTGCCATGCATCGAAATAGAACTGGCGCGCCAGCGTGTCGGCGTAATTGCCGTTCGGCAGCTCGACCAGCAACAGGTTACGGAAGTCGTGCGCATCGCGCAGAAAAGCCAGCTTGTCTTCGTCGCGGCCCTTGCCTTCGATCTCGCCGGCATAGGTGAACCAGAAGCGCGCCTGACCGATCAGGTCCAGCGCCACGTTGGCGAGCGCCATGTCTTCTTCCAGCGCCGGCCCCTTGCCGCACCATTCGGTCAGCCGCTGGGACAGTACCAGTGCGTTGTCCGCGACGCGCAGCAGGTATTCGAATTTTTGATCCGTCATGACTGCCCCGGTTTTACAGGTTCTTCACTTCTTCCGGCATCGGGAAGAAGGTCGGATGGCGGTACACCTTGCTGTTGGACGGCTCGAACAGCGGCGCCTTGTCGCCCGGGCTGCTGGCGGCGATGTCGGCGGCCTTCACCGCCCAGATGCTGACGCCCTCGTTGCGGCGGGTGTACACATCGCGCGCGTTATTGATCGCCATCTCCGCATCAGGCGCGTGCAGGCTGCCCACATGCTTGTGCGCGAGGCCGTGCTGGCTGCGAATGAAAATTTCCCAGAGGGGCCATTCCTTGCTCATGTCTGTCTCCAGTGATTCAGGCGACGGCCTGCCCGGCCGCCTTGCGGCGTTCCTGTTTTTCGGCATGCGCGACCAGCGCGTCGCGGAACCATTCACCATCCTTGTATGCGTTCACGCGTGTGCGCAAGCGATCGCGGTTGCAGGGACCGTTGCCCTTGATGACGTTGTTGAATTCGCTCCAGTCGATCTCGCCAAAATCATAATGCCCGGTTTCTTCGTCCCACTTCAGCTTCGGATCGGGAATGGTTAGGCCCAGGTACTCGGCTTGCGGCACGGTCTGGTCGACCATGCGCTGGCGCAATTCGTCGTTGGAATGCAGCTTGATGCGCCACGCAGCCGACTGCACGCTGTTGACGGATTCCGCATCGGACGGGCCGAACATCATCAGCGCCGGCCACCACCAGCGGTTGAGCGCATCCTGCGCCATCCGCTTCTGCTCGGGCGTGCCCCTGCATAACGCCAGCATGATGTCGTAGCCCTGGCGCGCATGGAAAGACTCTTCCTTGCACACGCGAACCATCGCGCGCGCATACGGCCCGTAGGAGCAACGGCACAACGGAATCTGGTTGATGATCGCGGAGCCGTCGACCAGCCAGCCGATCGCGCCCATGTCGGCCCAGCTCAAGGTCGGATAATTGAAAATGCTGGAGTATTTCGCCTTGCCGGAGTGCAGGTCGGCCAGCACCTGGTCGCGCGACACGCCCAGTGTTTCGACCGCGCTATACAGGTACAGACCATGGCCGGCCTCGTCCTGAATCTTGGCCAGCAGGATGGCCTTGCGCTTAAGCGTCGGCGCTCGCGTCACCCAGTTCCCCTCGGGAAGCTGGCCGACGATCTCCGAATGCGCGTGCTGCGAAATCTGGCGGATCAGCGTCTTGCGATAGCCTTCTGGCATCCAGTCCTTGGGCTCGATTTTGATGCCAGCCTCGACGCGCTGCTGGAACGCGCGCTCCTGCGGTGCCATTTCGTCAAGCGGCCGGACTTCTCTGCTTCCGGTATCGACCAGTTGTGCGTACACGCCTCTACCTCTCTTGAATCGGTTCGAAATATTCCATTCCAGCCCGCAACGCGCGACCGCATGGAGGCAAAACCGAATTTTGAAATTCTTGACGCGAATCATTTGCGCAAGAATTATTTGGGTTTAGCCATGACCTCATAATATGATACGTACATTGCGATGTAAATAGTTTTATTAGTATCATTAAGAATACTTGTATCGCTTTTAGATTTCCTTCGCCAGCGTGCATTCCCTATGTATCATCTTCCCCCTTGAAGAGTTATTTACGTAGAGCCTGATCAACCCATGTCATCAACCAAAAGCCATACCCTCAAGAAATGGATCGACCAGTACATGACCGATCACCCGCCCCGCGCGAAATCCCTCGTGATGACGCTGTTCGGAGACGTGATCACTCCCCACGGTGGAAAAGTATGGCTGGGCAGCCTGATCGACTTGCTCGCGCCATTTGGCATCAGCGACCGCTTGGTGCGTACCAGCGTGTTCCGACTTGCCGAAGAAGGCTGGCTTGATGCGCAGCGCGAAGGACGGCGCAGCCTGTACGCGCTGAATCCATCGGCGGCGCCGCGTTTCGAGCGCGCCTACCAGCGCATCTACACGCCATCGGTACGGGAATGGAGTGGCGAATGGACGCTGCTGTTCGCGACTTCCGGCACCATCACCGCCGAGCAGCGCGCGGGCTTGCGCAAGGAGCTGCTATGGCAGGGATACGGGCTGATCGCGCCCTCCGTGTTCGGCCATCCAAATGCCGATCCGGAGACGCTGGATGAAATCCTGCAACGCGTGGGCGTGAAGGGAAATGTCTTCGTTTGCGTCGCCACCGATTCCGCCGCGTTCGCCACGCGATCCTTGAAGGACCTGATCGGGCAGTGCTGGGAACTGGGCAGCGTGATCGGCGATTATGCGCACCTGAGCGGACGCTTCGCGGCGGTCCCGAAATTGCTGAACGCAAGAAGCGCGCTCGACCCCGAGCATGCGTTCATGATCCGCACGCTGCTGATTCACGCCTACCGGCGGGCGCAGCTGCACGATCCGCAATTGCCGCTCGAATTGCTGCCCGAGAACTGGCCAGGCATGACCACTTACGAATTATGCCGCAAGGTATACCGCGGCACCTGGCAAAGCGCCGAACAATACGTGCTGGCGACACTGCGCCGCGAAGATGAAGCAGCACCGGAAGCCGCACCGTATTTCTATCAGCGTTTCGACGGGCTCCGCTGACGTCGCGATCAGCTTGTTTGCCAACACAGTAGGGGCCGCCACATGCGCCATCAATGTTGCGCGATTCCCGGTGCGGGAAAACACACCCTGCGGCCTGACTCCTGGAAACCGGCAGGGTGCGCATCGCACATCCAAATCACGAACGCTTGGCCACCAGCGTAAGAATGTCGTAGCTGGCGACCAGTTCACCATCCTGGTTGGTCACCGCCACATCCCATGCGACCACGCCTTGCCCGACGCCTTTCGGATCTTTCTTGCGACGGTCGATCTTGCGCTTGCAGGTCAGGCGCGCCCGGATCGTATCGCCGATGCCGACCGGCTTGACGAAGCGTAGCGTGTCGAGACCGTAGTTCGCGAGTACCGGCCCCGGCGCGGGCGACACGAACAGGCCGGCCGCGGCCGACAGTACGAAGTAGCCGTGCGCGATGCGCTTGCCGAACTGCGTTTCCTTCGCGGCGATCTCGTCGAAATGCATGTAGAAGTAATCGCCCGACAGGCCCCCGAAGGCGACGATATCGGCTTCGCTCACGGTGCGGCGGTGGGTCAGCAGCGAATCGCCGACCTGCAGGTCGTCGAAGTAGCGGCGGAACGGATGTACGTCGGATTCGTTGAGTGCTGCACCGCGTACATATTCGCCGGTGACTGCGGTCAGCATCGTCGGCGAACCCTGTATCGCGGCGCGCTGCAGATAATGCTTGACCGCGCGGATCCCGCCCAATTCCTCACCACCCCCGGCGCGGCCGGGGCCGCCGTGCTTGAGCATCGGCAGGGGCGAGCCGTGGCCGGTCGATTCGGCCGCCGCCTCGCGGTCCAGCACCAGCAGGCGGCCATGGCGCATCGCGGCGACCGGAATCGCCTTGGCGGCGATCTTCGGATCGCGCGTGATCAGCGAACCGACCAGGCTGCCCTTGCCTTTCGCCGCCAACGCCAGCGCTTCGTCGATGTCGTCGTACGGCATCAGCGTACTGACCGGACCGAAGGCTTCGATGTCGTGCACGCGCTCGTCGCGCAGCGGATCGCGGCACAGCAGCAGCGTCGGCGCGAAGAACGCGCCGTTGCCGATGTTGTCGCCCACCGGCGCGAAGCCGTCACGCTCGCCGTAGACGATTTCATTGCCTTGAGCCAACTGCGCGACGCGCTCGGCCACGTCGGCCTGT
Source organism: Burkholderiaceae bacterium (assembly GCA_035497775.1). Lineage (GTDB taxonomy): Bacteria > Pseudomonadota > Gammaproteobacteria > Burkholderiales > Burkholderiaceae_D > DATJCV01. Next base: position 21,588 of record DATJCV010000189.1, read on the forward strand.
TGTGCATGCGACGCCAGTGCGCCCATTTTCACACCTTCGCGCGCCGGATCGCCGACCACAGTGTTCGCGAGACGCTCGCGCAGGCGCTGTGCGACCGCGTCGAGGTGCTTGCGCGGCACGATTGCGCGACGCACGGCGGTGCATTTCTGGCCGGCCTTGACGGTCATCTCGCGCGCCACTTCCTTGATGAACAGGTCAAACTCTTCATCGTCCGGCGTGACATCCGGCGCGAGGATCGCGCAGTTGAGCGAATCGGCCTCCGCATTGAACGGGACCGCCTGGCGGATCAGGTTCGGGTGCGCCCGCAGTTTCGCCGCGGTATCGGCGGAACCGGTGAAGGTGACGACGTCGAAACCGTCGAGCCGGTCCAGGAGATCTCCGGTGCCGCCGATGATCAGTTGCAGCGCGCCTTCCGGCAGCAGGCCGGATTCGTTCGCCATGCGCACCATCGCTTCGGTCAAATAACTGGTCGCGGTCGCGGGTTTGGCGATGCAGGGCATGCCGGCGAGGAAAGTCGGCGCGAATTTTTCCAGCAAGCCCCAGATCGGGAAGTTGAACGCGTTGATGTGGACGGCGACGCCGCCGCGTGGCACCAGGATGTGCGAGCCGAAGAACTTGCCCTGCTTGCCGAGCTGGATCGCCGGCCCCTCGTGCACGATATTACCGGAAGGAAGTTCGTTCGATCCCATGCTCGCGTAGGCCAACAACGTACCGTTGCCGCCTTCAACGTCGATCCAACTGTCGGCGCGGGTTGCGCCGGTATGGTAGGAGATTGCATACAGCTGTTCCTTGCGTTCGGCCAGGTACACGGCCAGCGCTTTCAGACGCGCGGCGCGCTCCTGGAAATCCATTGCCATCAGCGCCGGCACACCCTTGTTGCGTGCATACGCGACCGCTTCGGCGAAATCCGGCGCCTCGGCGTGGGTGTGAGAGACGATGTGTCCGTCGACCGCGCTTGCGAGCGCCTGCGCCGCCCGCTCGCCGATCCAGCGTCCGCCGATGAAACTTTGTAGGGTTGGCGCGTTGGCCATGTATATTCTCCTCATTGATTTTGAATGGATGACAGTGTGGATGCGGCTCAGGCCCGCTCCGACGGTTCAGACCTCGGCGACAGGCTCACCGCCGGTATGCCTCCGAAGAAGAGATCGGCGACGACCGGCGCCATCGCTTCGTAGGTCAGTTCGCCATCCGGCTTAAGCCAAGTGAACATCCAGTTGATCATGCCGAACAACAGCATGGTCAGCGGCTTGGCCATGCGCGCCGTATCCAACTCGGGACGCAGGGCGATAATGGTGTCGGCGAAACCGGCGACGACGCGGCGCTCCCCAGCGAGAACGCGTTCGCGATCTTCGTCGTCCAGGAACCGCACGTCGCCCGTCAACACCTGATGCGCATGCCGCGCGTTCGCGTATTCCTCGACGAAACGCCGGATCAGCCGCTCTAGCCGCGCTTTCGGATCGAGCGGTTCCCGCCGCACTTGGTCGACCACGGATTCGAGGCGCGTCACGTGGCCTTCGGCGATGTTCACCAGCAGCGCGTACTTGTCGCGGAAATAGTGATACAGCGACGGCTTGGACATGCCGCAGGCTTCCGCGACTTCATTCATCGAGGTCGCGGCGAATCCGCGCTCGGCGAAGAGCTGTGCCGCGCGCGACAGGATCATTTCGCGCTGATCTTGGTAGGCGGGGGAACGTCCTCTTGCCATGAGATATGAGTCTTCATGATGGCCAGCCGCCACCGAAAACATTATTGACCGACCGGTCGGTTTAAATTATATTGAAGTGCCAGCGAGAGATCAATCCTCTCGAAATGTATTAATCATCTCCTTTCCCGCATCATCTTTTATCTATTTCGCCGTGTGCGTATCTAGCCCGGCACCCTCCGGAGGAGCTTCGCATGCCCTGCTATTCCCTTGAAGGCGTCATTCCCGTCGTCGATCCGAGCGCCTACGTACATCCGACCGCCGTGCTGATCGGCGATGTCATCGTCGGTCCTGACTGCTATATCGGCCCCTGCGCAGCCTTGCGCGGCGACTTCGGGCGCATCGTGTTGCAACGCGGCGCGAACGTGCAAGACACCTGCGTGATCCACGGTTTCCCCGCATCGGACACGGTGGTGGAGGAAAACGGCCATATCGGCCACGGCGCGGTGCTCCATAGCTGCGTCGTCCGGCGCGATGCATTGGTCGGCATGAACGCGGTGGTGATGGACGAAGCCGAGATCGGCGAGCAGTCGATCGTAGCCGCCAGCGCCTTCGTCCGCGCCGGCATGAAAATCCCGCCGCGTTCGCTGGCCGCGGGCGTGCCCGCGAAAGTGTTGCGCGAACTCAGCGAAGAAGAAATCGCGTGGAAGCTGGAAGGCACGCTCACCTATCAGGACCTGACCAAGCGCTGCCTGGCGACCATGACCGAAGTGGCGCCTCTGACCGCGGTCGAAGCAAATCGTCCGCGCTTGCAGGCGCCCGACGTGCAGCCGCTGATCGCGAAGAAAAGAGGCTGACGCCGCCGGAACACACCCTGCTTCAGGCCGTCGTCAGCTTGGATGCCGGCGCGGTCTGCGGCTGCTGTTGCTGGAAATATCCCTCGACGTGGATCAGTTCATCCTTCGCGCCAAGACGCTTCGCCGCTTCCTTGCAACTTTCGACGAACTCCGGCGTGCCGGCGATGAATACGCTGTATCCCGACAGATCCGCGAACTGCGCCGGCAGGATGTCGGGGATGCGTCCATGCAGCATGCCGTCGTCCTTTTCCCGGGTCAGTGTCGGCATGAACTTGAAGCGCCGGTTCTTCGCCTGCAAAAAGGTCATCAAACCCTGGTCGTAGACATCTTCGGCGGTGCGCGCGGAAAACATCAGCTTCACCGGCTGCCTGAAACCACGCCGCAAAGCCGCTTCCGTCAGCGACAGGATCGGCGCCAGCCCGGAACCGGCGGCCAGACACAGCACCGGTGTCTCGACCGAGGGATCACCAATAAAGGTGCCATAGGCGCCGGATAGTTTGACCATGTCGCCCACCTGCACCTTGTCGTGTAGCCAGCGGCTAGTGGCGCCGTTCTCATCGCGGGTGATGTGCAGCACGATTTCACCATCCGGCCTCGGCGCGGCGGCGATCGAATAGCAGCGCGCCGGCGCGCCGGCGTTTGCATCGCCCAGCATCACATACTGGCCGGGCCAGTAGCGCACCGGGTTGCCGAGGGGCCGCAGACGGAATTCTACGATGCGCGGCGTGCGCTGGATCTTGTCGGTAACCACATGCAGCATGTTCTCGCGCGGAGGAAACAGCTTCGGCTTGGCATCTTCCGTGCCCCATTCGATCACCAATTCGTCCGACAAGGGCTTGGCCATGCACATCAGCCCGTAGCCCTGCGCGCGCTCGTCCGGCGACAAGGCCATATCCAGCACCATGCCCTGATCGAACTCACCCTGCAGCACTTTTACCTTGCATTCGCCGCACGCGCCGGCACGGCAATTGTTGGGCAGCGCGTAGCCCGCGCGCTCAACCGCCGTCAGGACGGTATCTCCGTGCTGGCAAACAATTTCATGGCCCGATGGATGCAGTTTGATTCGGCTCACTTGTCATCCTTCATCAAATACATGACACGCAAATACGGATGGCGCAGGAGTCTTGCGGCGCCCGCGCCATCCGCCAGGAAAATCAGAACACTGGAATGATGTCCTTCATGTCGATGTCGGTGACTTCCTCGCCTGAAATGCCGACTTCCGGAATCGCCGGAAACGGGATGTCGTACTTGTCGAGCACGCCTTTGAGGTTGAGCATCGCAGCCTTCCAGTTTTCCTTTTTCTGCTCATAGCCGGGGATATGGAAGCCGGCTTCACGCGCCACCGTTTCTCCCTTGCGCTGGACTTCGATGAAATCGGCGGGCAGATCCCAGAAATCCGCCGGCGGCTCGAACAGCACGGCCGACAGGAACAGGTAGCCGGCACGCACCTGCTTGGTGATGATCGCGCGGTCTTCCATCTTCATATTTGGATAGTCGCGCTCCATCAGCGCCATGCAGATCGCCATGTGGCGGCCTTCGTCGCGGCCGATATTGCGGAAACCTTCCTTGAACACCGGCTCGGTGCAGCCCGCCGCCATTTGATGGAAGATCGTCGCGGCGGCGATCTCACCCATCAGGAAGGAACTGAACAGCACAGCAAGGCTGTATTTCGGCACCGCCGCCTTGTAGCCGGTCCAGTAGCGACCGCCGTTGTAATACAGCCAGGCGGTGTTGCGCTTGAGCTGCTTGCCAAGCTCGGTCTTCGGCTCGTAAGTCAGCGGATCGGCATGTTCCAGCAACTTGGTGATGGCCAAGCCGCACATCTGTTCATGGTTCTGCTCGTCGCGCGTGACGGAGAAGAAGCAGCGGCGCACTGCGTCTTCCTCATGCACTTCATACGTCTTAATGAAGGCTTCGGCAAAGACCGGCGGCGCAGATGCGTCGAACACCGAGAGCAGGGTCCACCAGTACGCAATCGCTTCGCGCTCCTCCCAGGTATAGCTGCTGACATCGAAGGTGTCCCACGGCAGCGCCTGCGGATCCCATGCCTCACGCAGCGATGCGCTCCACACTTCCTCCAGTTTCGACGTCTGCCGGTGCCAGGACAGCGGATACACGTTCGGCTGCTCCGTCGCTGGCGGATATTCCATCAAGTGGGCGAATTTTTCGTGATTCGACATGCGGCGTCTCCTTCAAAGAATGTAATGCCGGCCGGACATCGACCAGCGTTGGAAAACTCGTAGGCGTTGCATTGGTGCGTTCGGGAACACCATCATCATGATACTGCTTTTATTTCATGTCAACTATTTTGTGTGTCGTATTTGTTTTTCAGTATCATGTTTTCCAGAGCCAGACATTGCCTCGCCGAACACGGCACTTGCTGTTAGGTTGCAATAGCTTGTTCCCGTCAAGGCGAGAAGCAGGAGGCTTGTAACCGAGGGCCGAATGCGGGCGTCGGCTGTTGCAATAGGCGGAGAACGTCGGCATGCGCAGGCCCGTGCAATCGGCGGCGCGGCGCGCGGCTTCCTCCTTCTGCTCCTCGTGATACAGGCTTCCGGAAATGGATGGTGGGCATCATGCATCTCGATCACGAAGTCGGAAATGGTCAGTTGCAACTGATGCGCCCACCACCGACCCAGCTTGTCGTCCGGCACCAGACCGGGCCAAGGAACTGCAGGATGCTGACGGTCTGCCCGATCAGCAGGGCGCCGAACTTGAAATAAGGCGACGCGATCTATACCGCGGCCACCGGCATGTCCGACACGCTCAACAAGGCACCGCTGGCGATGGTCGACGAAGACCAGTC
>DATJCV010000190.1:0-3508 GCA_035497775.1 Burkholderiaceae bacterium
TGCACCTGGATCGCCAGGTTGTTGGCTTCCAGGCACCACTGCGACGGCCAGGATTTGGCGATCGGGGTCAGGATATCCAGCAGCAGGCTGGCATGGGCGCGCGCCTCGTTTGCTTCGGCAGTGCGCTCCTCGTCCACCAGCCGCGCGCAATACAGGGTCAGCGCCAGGCCGCCCTCGACGTAGGCCTTTTGCGCCAGCAGCATGCGCTTAACGTCGGTGTGCTCGATGATCGGGATTTGCGGCTGCGCCGGGTCCTTGGCTTGCGGATGGCGGCCTTGCGGGCGGTTGCGCGCGTAATCGAGCGCATGCAGGTAGCCGGTGTAGCCGAGCATCACCGCGCCCAGGCCGACGCCGATGCGCGCCTCGTTCATCATGTGGAACATGTTGGCCAGGCCCTTGTGCGGCTGGCCGACCAGGTAGCCGATGGCGCCGGCCCTGCCCTGCGGCGTGAACTTGCCCTCGCCGAAATTCAGCAGGCAGTTGGTGGTGCCGCGATAGCCCATCTTGTGATTGAGGCCGGCCAGCACGACGTCGTTGCGCTCGCCCAGCGAGCCGTCGGCGTTGACCAATTTCTTCGGCACGATGAATAGCGAAATGCCCTTGACGCCGGGAATCAGCTTGCCGTTTTCATCGGGAATCTTGGCCAGCACCAGGTGCACGATGTTTTCCGACAGCTCGTGTTCGCCGGCCGAGATCCACATCTTGTTGCCGCGCAGTCGATAGCTGCCGTCCGGCTGCGGCTCGGCGCGCGTCACGATGTCCGACAACGACGAGCCGGCCTGCGGCTCCGACAGGCACATGGTGCCGAAGAAGCGCCCTTCCAGCATCGGCTTGACGAAGGTCTCGATCTGCTCCTTGGTTCCGCACTTGAGCAGGGTGTTGGCGTTGCCGATGGTCAGGAACGGGTATGAGGAAGTGCCGACATTGGCGCCCTTGAAATAGGCGAAACTGGCCTTCTCCACCACACACGGCAACTGCATGCCACCCAGTTCGAAATCCTGGCCGGCGGCCATCAGGCCAGCTTCGCAGAACGCCTTCAGTGCGGCGCCGACCTCGGGGATCATCTGCACCCGTTCGCCGTCGAAGTGCGGCTCCTGCTGGTCATTCTTCTTGTTATGCGGCGCGAACAGGTCGGTCGCGATTTGCTCGCAGATATCGATCGCGGCATCGAAGGTTTCACGGCTATGGTCAGCAAAGCGCGCACGGCTGGTCAGCGTTTCGACATTCAACCATTCGTACAGCAGGAATTCGAGGTCGCGACGGGAAAGGATCATGGATGACATCGGATTTCAACCCAAAGAGCAGCGCGGGGCCCGCACCGTATGTGTAGAAATATACTCCAACATGGGAGGCCTAATTACGGGCTAATAACCTAACAAATAAGGTCATACTCTCAGTATTTCTGTCAGAACGGACAGAAACACCCATTGTTTAGGCTACGCCCGCTCTTGTTTGTCGTTCCCGCCTAAAGCTGCAGGAACGACAAAGCAAATCAGACGACCTCGAACAAGCCGGCCGCTCCTTGGCCACCGCCGATGCACATGGTCACCACCACGTACTTGGCACCGCGCCGCTTGCCCTCGATCAGCGCATGGCCGGTCAGGCGCGCGCCCGAGACGCCGTACGGATGGCCGACCGCGATCGCCCCGCCGTTGACGTTCAGCCGGTCCATCGGGATGCCGAGCTTGTCGGCGCAGTACAGCACCTGCACCGCGAACGCCTCGTTCAGTTCCCACAGATCGATGTCCTCGACTTTGAGGCCGGCTTTCTTCAGCAGTTTCGGAATCGCGAACACCGGGCCGATGCCCATCTCGTCCGGTTCGCAGCCGGCCACCGCGAAGCCGCGGAAAATGCCGAGCGGCTGCAGGCCACGGGCTTCGGCGACCTTGGCGTTCATCACCACCGCCACCGAGGCGCCGTCGGAAAACTGGCTGGCATTACCGGCTGAAATCACACCGCCCGGCACTGCGGTACGGATTTTCGATACACCTTCCAGCGTGGTGTCGGCGCGGATGCCTTCGTCGGCGGCAATCGTCACTTCGCGCGTGGTCAGCATGCCGGTGGCCTTGTCGGCCACGCCCATGACGGTCGTCATCGGCACGATCTCGGCGTCGAACTTGCCGGCGGCCTGGGCGGCGGCGGCACGCTGCTGGCTCTGCACGCCGTATTCGTCCTGGCGCTCCTTGTTGATCTGGTAGCGCTTGGCGACGTTTTCGGCGGTCTGCAGCATCGGCCAGTAGATTTCTGGCTTGTGTTGTTTCAGCCAGACTTCCACCAGCATGTGCTGGTTCATTTCCTGCTGCACGCAGGAAATCGACTCGACGCCGCCGGCGGCGTAGATGTCGCCCTCGCCGGCGATCACGCGCTGCGCCGCCAGCGCGATGGTCTGCAGACCCGACGAGCAGAAGCGGTTGACCGTCATGCCGGCGGTAGTCACCGGGCAGCCGCCGCGCAGCGCGATCTGGCGCGCGATGTTGCCACCGGTCGCGCCTTCCGGATTGGCGCAACCCATGATGACGTCCTCGATTTCGCCCGGCTCCAGCTTGGCGCGCTCGATCGCCGCCTTCAGCACGTGGCCGCCCAGCGTGGCGCCATGCGTCATGTTGAAGGCACCCTTCCAGGACTTGGCCAGGCCGGTGCGGGCAGTGGATACGATGACGGCGTCGGTCATTTGAATCTCCTCGGTGAATGATGGAATGTCGGGGGTAAGAAATCTGTGGGCAGGTCAATGCCGCAATTGGCCGATGTCGATGGCGCTCCTGTTTCACGAGCGAGAATAGCATAATTTAGTACGGTCGTTCGTAAAAATAATGGGGGCTTTCCATCATGCCGCCAATGCGGCGGCGCCCGGCTTACCGTAAGCCTGTTGTAAGTTTCCCGCAAGAATTGCGTAAGTTTGGCAAGGCACACTCCGCCGGTGCGCGTATCGCATTGGTTGATGCGCGCATTTATATCCATTACCCGAGGAGACACGATGGCAATAGCACAAGCGACGGTACCCCACCGGATTACCGCGGAGGAGCGAAAAGTTATATTCGCCTCTTCGCTCGGTACCGTATTCGAATGGTATGACTTCTACTTGTACGGCTCGTTGGCCGGCATCATCGCCAAGCAATTTTTTTCCGGCGTCGATCCGACCACCGGCTTCATTTTCGCGCTGCTGGCATTTGCCGCTGGCTTCATCGTCCGCCCATTCGGCGCCCTAGTGTTCGGCCGCCTGGGCGACATGATCGGCCGCAAATACACCTTCCTGGTGACCATCGTGATCATGGGCGTGTCGACCTTCGGCGTCGGCCTGCTGCCCAATTATGCAACCGCCGGCATCGTCGCCCCGGTGATCCTGATCACGCTGCGCATCCTGCAAGGGCTGGCGCTGGGCGGCGAATACGGCGGCGCCGCCACCTACGTGGCCGAGCATGCGCCGCCGGGGAAACGCGGCCTGTACACCAGCTTCATCCAGATCACCGCCACCTTCGGCCTGTTCCTGTCGCTGCTGGTGATCCTGGGC
>DATJCV010000191.1:0-12975 GCA_035497775.1 Burkholderiaceae bacterium
CCTGAATTATTTTTCGAAGGAGCCGAACCCGGCGCCGCCCTCCGCGGAAAACTGGCTCGGCACCGACGACCGCGGGCGCGACGTCGCCGCGCGCCTGCTGTATGGCTTTCGCATCTCGATCCTGTTTGGGCTGGCGCTGACTATCACCGGCGTGCTGCTGGGCATCGTCACCGGTGCGGTGCAGGGCTATTTCGCCGGCAAGACCGACCTGTTCTTCCAGCGCTTCATGGAGATCTGGGGCTCGATGCCGGAGCTGTATCTGCTGATCATCTTCGCCTCGATCTTCGAGCCCAGCATCCTGCTGCTGCTGGTCCTGTTGTCATTGTTCGGCTGGATGGGTCTGTCGGATTATGTGCGCGCCGATTTCCTGCGCAACCGCAATCTGGAATATGTGCAGGCGGCGCGCGCGCTCGGCTTGAATAATCGCCAGATCATCTGGCGCCACGTGCTGCCCAACAGCCTGACTTCGGTGGTCACGTTCCTGCCGTTTCGTATGAGCGGCGCGATCCTGGCGCTGACCAGCCTTGACTTCCTTGGATTGGGTGTGCCGCCGTCGACGCCGAGCCTGGGCGAGTTGCTGGCGCAGGGCAAGAACAACCTCGATGCCTGGTGGATCGCGCTGTCGACCTTTGTCGTGCTGACCGTCACCTTGCTGCTGCTGACCAATATCGGCGACGCGCTGCGCAATGCGCTGGATGTCAGGAGGAAGGCATGAGCCGCGCACAGACCTTGCTCGATATTCAAAGCCTGAGCGTGGCCTTCGGTACCGCCACCGTGGTCGACGACGTCAGTTTCTCGATCGCGGCCGGCGAGAAGCTGGCGCTGGTCGGCGAATCCGGCTCGGGCAAGACCGTGACCGCGCTGTCACTGCTGCGCTTGAACCAGGACGCGGACTACGGCGGCCGCATCCTGCTGGAGGGCGCCGACATCCTGCAAAAGCCGGAGTCGGCGCTGCGCGCGGTGCGCGGCAAGGACGTGGCGATGATCTTCCAGGAGCCGATGACGGCCTTGAATTCGCTGTTCACCATCGGCAACCAGATCGCCGAAGTGCTGATGCTGCATGAAGGCTTGAGCGCCAAGGCGGCGGCGCAGCGCACGGTCGACCTGCTGGCCAAGACCGGGATCCCGGAGCCGGCGCGCCGTGCGCAGTCCTATCCGCATCAGCTGTCCGGCGGCCAGCGCCAGCGCGCGATGATCGCGATGGCGCTGGCCTGCAAGCCGAAACTCCTGATCGCCGACGAGCCGACGACCGCGCTCGATGTCACGATCCAGGTGCAGATCCTGGAGCTGCTGGACCAGTTGCAGCGCGAGGAAAACATGGCGGTGCTGATGATTACGCACGACCTGAACCTGGTGAAGCATTTTGCCGACCGTGTCGGTGTGATGGAGCGCGGCCGCTTGCTGGAAATTGCGCCGACTGCCGAATTGTTTGCGCAGCCGCGCCATGCCTATACCCGGCAATTGCTGGCCAGCCATCCGCGGCGGCTGGTGACAGAAGTGGTGGTCGATGCGCCGTTGCTGCTGGCTGCGGAACAGGTGCACTGCACGTTTGCCATCAAGCGCGGCTGGCTGGCGCGCACGCAGTTCGCTGCGGTTGATAACGTCGATCTGGAATTGAAGCAGGGTGAGACGCTCGGAATAGTCGGCGAATCCGGCTCCGGCAAGTCAACCCTGGGGATGGCCTTGCTGCGGCTGTCGCCGGCCGCGGTCAGTGGTCGGGTGCGCTTCGATGGCCAGGATCTGGCCGGCATGCCCGGTGCGGCCTTGCGGCCTTTGCGCGCACGCATGCAGGTCGTGTTTCAGGACCCGTTCGCATCGCTGTCGCCGCGCCGCACGATCGAGCAGATCGTCGGCGAAGGGCTGGAAATCCACCGCCCGCAGTTGAATCGTGAGCAGCGACGCCAGGCGGTGGCGTCGGCATTGCAGGAAGTGGGACTGGCGGCGCCGATGATGACGCGCTATCCGCATGAGTTCTCCGGCGGCCAGCGCCAGCGTATCGCGATTGCGCGCGCATTGGTGCTGAAACCGGAACTGATCCTGCTGGATGAGCCGACTTCGTCGCTCGACGTCACGGTGCAATTGCAGGTGTTGCGACTGCTGGTTGAATTGCAGCGCAAGTACGGCTTGGCGTATCTCTTCATCAGCCACGATCTGGCGGTGATTCGCGCGATGGCGCATCGGGTGATGGTGATGAAGGATGGCAAGGTGGTAGAAAGCGGCAGCGTCGACGCCGTGCTGTCCAATCCGGCGCAGGCGTATACGCGCCGCCTGCTGGCCGCTGCCGAATATGCCGAGCTGGCCGATGCCTGAGTAGCGCAGGAAAAGACGCCGGCCGGCGTGGTGTGCCGGCTTACCTTTCAGAGGCGAGGGTGATGCGCGCTGGTGCCTTTTTGATGGTGCGGGACGAGCGCGCGGCTGTGACGGTTTTGCCGCTCTGTTTGGCGCGTGCCACCGTTACCGATTTTTTCGCAGGGGATGCACTGGCTGTTTTCCGGTGACCGGCCGCCGACGCTGCCGACCGATTCGATACCTGCAGCGCCAGACTCTTGCCGCTCGCCACATGGTCGCTGTGAAGGCTATTCCAGGCCTTGAGGTCGGCTACGCTGACCTTGTAGCGGTTGGCGATGCTGGCCAGCGTGTCTTTTTTTCCGACCTTGACGTGGATGCGCCGGCTGTCCGGCACGTCCGGCTCGATCGCCAGCTTCGCGGTTTCCAGCACCTCGATCGAGATGTCCTTGTTTGCCGTTTCGGCCGTTCTGGGCACCAGGATGGTGGAGCCTGCCTTCAGGCGCATCTTCGGCGGAATGCGGTTGGCTTCGCGCAAGACTTCGGGCGTGGTGTTGAATTTGGCGGCAATGGTTTCGATGCGCTCGCGCGCGCTATGCACGGTGTGTGCGGTCCAGGACGACAGCGCTTGTGTCCATTTGCCGAGATTGGCCTTGAATTTTTTGGCATTGCCTTCAGGCAGCAGGATCTGGGTATCGGCGCCGCCGGTGATGACCGGCCGGTTGAACTGCGGATTCAGGGCCTTGAATTCATCCAGCGACAACTCGGCCAGCTGCGCCGCCACCTTGAGGTCGATGTCGTGCGTCTTGTCGATGGTGACGAAATACGGCTGGTTGTCGACCTTCGGCAGCGCGATGTTGTACATGGCCGGTGCGGCGATGATGTTCTTCACCGCTTGCAGCTTCGGCACGTAGTTGCGGGTTTCGGCCGGCATCAGCGGCGACAGGCTGTTGAAGTCGGTCGGCAGGCCGGCGGCGCGGTTCTTGTTGATCGCCCGTTGCACCGAACCCTCGCCCCAGTTGTAGGCCGCCAACGCCAGTTGCCAGTCGCCGAACATGCCGTACAGCTTTTGCAGGTAGGTCAGCGCGGCGTCGGTCGAGGCCAGCACGTCGCGCCGCTCGTCGCGGAACATGTTTTGCTTCAGATTGAAATCAAGCCCGGTGGATGGGATGAATTGCCACATGCCGGCCGCCTTGGCGGTCGAATACGCCTGCGGGTTGAAGGCGGATTCGATGAACGGCAGCAACGCCAGTTCGGTCGGCATGTGGCGCTTTTCCAGTTCCTGCACCACATGGAACAGGTACAGCGAAGCGCGGGTGGTGGTGCGTTGTATATAGTCGGGGCGCGAGCTGTACCACTCGGTTTGGGCCGTGACCAGCGGATTGACCAGGTCGGGAATCGCAAAGCCGTCCCGAATCCGTTGCCAGACGTCGATTTCTTCCATGCGGAAAATGACCGTGTTCGGATTGCTGGGGTCGAACATGTTGAACGCGGGGGAGAAATAAGAGATGTCATTGGCCTGCGACCAGGGAGCGGCGCCAAAAAGCAGCAATCCGGCAAGGGCAAGAGTTCTTGATATTTTCTGATGCATGGGCTTATTTTTTGCGTGGCCAGCCGTCGTGGGCTGGCTCGGAGGGAAGGAATGCGAAGAGTGTACGTAACAGACTTTCCCGCAGTCAAGCCCGATTACAATTCGATCACACCACTAAGCCCTTGATTCCGCAGTAATAGTTGACTTAAATCAACGGAAAGTATTCTTCCATTCGCGCAATGCGGCGAACGCGGCGACCGGTTCCGACTGCATCTGGAGGTCGAGCCGGCCGGCAGCAACCAATTGCTGGATGATCGCCGGTTCGCGGTAGCGCAGGAAAGGATTGGTTTGTTTTTCCAGGCCGATGCTGGATGGCACGGTCGGCAAGCCGCGCTCGCGCTTGGCCTGCTCGGCGGCGACACGCGCAATCAGCGCCTCATTATGCGCATCGACGTGCCGGGCAAAGTGCAGATTGGACAAGGTGTATTCGTGTGCGCAATAGACTTGGGTATCATCCGGCAGCGCGGCCAGCTTGGCCAGTGACGCCACCATTTGCGCCGGCGTGCCTTCGAACAGGCGGCCGCAGCCGCCCGCGAACAGGGTATCGCCGCAAAACAGCCAGCGCCGGGTCGGTTCGACGTAGGCAATATGCCCACGGGTATGGCCGGGTACTTCCAGTACCGACAGTTGCAGTGGTAGCTCGGGCAATGTGACGACGTCGCCTTCCGCCAGCGCATGCGTGACGCCCGCAATGGCTTCGTCGCGCGGGCCATATACCGGCACGGGTGCGTGCTGCAATAGTGCCGGCACGCCGCCGACATGGTCAGCATGGTGATGAGTCAGTAAAATAGCGGCAAGCGAGAGCCGATGCGCCTTGAGCGCGGCCAGTATCGGCGCCGCATCGCCCGGGTCGACCGCCACCGCGTGCACGCCGTCATGAATCAGCCACAAGTAGTTGTCGGCAAACGCCGGCACAGCCAGCACGCGCAACGCATTTTTCGATAAGTCAGGCATGGATCAAGTTTCTCCCGAAAAGCCGATTATAGCCCTCGGCGCCTGGCTCAAAACCGCGCCCGGCGCCTATGTGCAAGAGTGGGAACAGGCGCGTCTGGACGCGTTGACCGCCGATATTTTCGGTTTCAACGCGGTGCAGATCGGCTTGCCGCAGATCGATGCCTTGCAGGCAAACCGCATGCCGAACCGCTGGGCCAGCGGCACCCACCTGCCAAGCGGCACGCCGGCGCCGGACGGCAGGCGCATCGTCGTGGTGCATGACGTTGCCGAATTACCGTTCGCTTCGCAAAGTCTTGATCTGGTGGTGTTACCGCACGTGCTCGAATTCGCGCGCGAGCCGCATCAGGTTCTGCGCGAGGTGGAGCGGGTTCTGATTCCCGAAGGGCAAGTCATTATTTGCGGCTTCAATCCCGCCAGTTTGTGGGGCTTGCGGCAAGCAACCGGGCGCATCACCGGCAACTATTTCCTGCCGTTGAATGGCGAATTCATCCATTTGCCGCGGCTGAAGGATTGGCTGAAGCTGCTGAACATGGAAGTCAACCGTGGCCATTTTGGTTGCTACGTGCCGCCCTGCGTGAGCGAAAAGTGGCTGGGCCGCTATCGCTTCATGGAACAAGCCGGCGATCGCTGGTGGCCGTATTTCGGCGCCGTCTATATTGTCCAGGCAATCAAGCGCGTGCATGGCATGCGCCTGATCGGCCCGGTATGGTCGCATAAGGCGACCCGGGCGCGGCAAGTGGTACCGGCTGCCAACCGCCAGGGCCAACCCACGCATCAAATAAACGAACACATCAAACGACATGGAAAAAATTGAAATATTTACGGATGGCGCGTGCAAGGGTAATCCCGGCACCGGGGGCTGGGGTGCCCTGCTGGTGGCTGGGGAGCAGAAAAAGGAAATGTTTGGCGGCGAGCGCAATACCACCAACAACCGGATGGAATTAAAGGCGGTGATTGAAGCGTTGACCGCGCTGACTCGTCCGTGCGAAGTGGTGCTATACACCGATAGCCAGTATGTGCAAAAGGGCATCAGCGAATGGATTCACGGCTGGAAGGCGCGCGGCTGGAAAACCGCGGCACGGGCGCCGGTCAAGAATGTCGATTTATGGCAGGCGCTGGATGCGGCGCAGGAGCGGCATCGGATCGACTGGCGTTGGGTCAGGGGCCACGCCGGCCACGTGGGAAACGAGTGTGCCGACATCCTGGCGAATCGTGGAGTGCAGTCGGTGTCTTGATGGATTGGGTGGCATGCGGAGCAAGACCGAAGCCATCTGTTCCACCTTTTTCCGATATTTTTGATAGGGGTATATCAAAAAATTGTCCGTTTCACGGCGGATATCCGTTTGTCTATATTGGAGTATGCGATGCGGCAAGACTCACTTAGGAGAGTCCTGATCACCGGCGGCCTTTTTAGGTAGGCCGGCAGGTCCGTCTGACGCTTGATAGTGAAATATGGCCAGACGGATCGCGCGCCGGTTGTCGACTGGAAAAGTGAGCCGCTGGCTGCGTACGAAGGGCTGCTCATGACCGGAAACGTACAGCGCCACCCGGATCAGCCAGTATTGCGTCGGCGCCGCCTGGATCGAGGAGGCGGCCAGCAGTGCGGCCAGACTGGTCGCGAGCAGCATGCGGCTGAGCGAGGTGTGGCGGAGCGATCCGGAAATCCAGATAAAAACGATACTGACTGTGGCGCCCAGCAGATAGCCGGCAACGACTTCGGCAGTGGAATGAAACTGCAACACCAGCCGCGAGAAGCCGACCAGCACAGCAATTGACAAGGCGAACACGACGCCGCCGGCGCGTAGCAAGGGGGAAGAGCGCTGCAGCAGCAGGAAGGCCAGAACCGGCCAGACCGCCATGGCGAAGGTCGTATGGCCGCTAATGCCGGTGAAATTCAATGTCGGAATGCCAATTCCCCAGCCGATGAAGGCAATCTTGCTGCCGGCGACCAGCAGCATCGTCCACGTCAGCAGCGCACACCACCAGAACAGCAAGCGATGGCGGCGTGCCACCAGCAGCCATAGCCCAATCAGCAGCGCCGCCGGCGCAATCAGGCTGGTGTCGCCAAGATGGGTAATTTTTGTCCAGGGAAGCATTGCTCGGTCCGATTGCCTTTATGAATGGCCGCGCGGCGACGACGACAGACAACCTTATCGAAAATGGTCGGCGGCACAGTGATTTTGCTCAAGCGCGGCCGTAATCCAAGGTCGGCCGGTGACTCGACGATCGGCTAAAATGCCGCTGATCCCACTCTTGCTTCGACTGCCAATCATGCGACAGATTGTTCTGGACACAGAAACTACCGGACTGAACCCGCGTTCGGGCGATCGCGTCATCGAAATCGGCTGTGTCGAACTGGTCAACCGCCGCCTGACCGGCAACAATTTCCACAGCTACCTGAATCCGGAACGTGATTCGGAAGAGGGCGCCTTGGCGGTGCACGGGCTGACCACGGAATTTTTGAGCAGCAAGCCGAAATTCATCGAAATTGCGCCGCTGCTGCTGGATTATGTGCGCGGCGCCGAGTTGATCATTCATAACGCCCCGTTCGATCTGGCTTTTCTGGATGCCGAGCTGGAACGCTTGAACCGCGCCGCGTTCACCAGCGAAACCGGACTGGTGATCGATACCCTGGTGCAGGCCAAGGAATTGCATCCGGGCCGCCGCAATTCGCTGGACGCGCTATGCGACCGTTATGGCATTTCCAATGCCCACCGGACGCTGCACGGCGCGTTGCTGGATGCCGAGTTGCTGGCCGAAGTCTACCTGGCGATGACGCGCGGCCAGAACAGTCTGACGATCGACTTGATGGCGCCCGAGTCCTTGGTCGGCGATACGCAGCCGTTGGCTGGCACGCCGCTGCCGGCGGTCACCGTGCTTGCCGCCAGCGCCGAGGAAGAGCAGGAGCATGCAGCGATCATCGCCAGCCTGGACGCGCAGGTGAAAGGCAAGTCGATATGGCGCACATTGCTGGAATCTTGACCCGAATTCGGCACGTAACGCTTTCGGCAAAACATTGTTTTATGCGATAATGCGCACCGCCCCGGACGGTTAGCTCAGGGGTAGAGCACTGCCTTCACACGGCAGGGGTCACTGGTTCGATCCCAGTACCGTCCACCAGAACATCAAGAAACCGCACTCAGATGCGGTTTTTTTGTGCCGGTCCGCTTTGTGTCCGGTCCTCCGGGCGCAAGCAGAATGGCTCCGTTCGTACCCCCAATTCCGTCACGCGCTATCGCAACCGGCATGTGAATCAGGCACGTAACTGCGCGCCTGCCGTCGTTTCTTGGCGCAAGCCGCTGGATAGACCCGAATCGCTTTGCATGACGAGGTCCAATTCAGTCTGGATGAATCGCGGTAAAGCAAGGCGGCACGATCAAGGATGCGGTGCGGCAAGGTGTTGCCATGCCACCAAAGGCAGTGCGCGCATCTGGAACTGGCCGTCGCAGCAGTGGCTGTCGGCAACATATACCCGCATCCGCTTCGCACTACCACTCTCTGGTTTGTAGGCCGTCGCCAAGCCGCCCCCACACCTAATCAGAAATTCTCAGTCATTCATTCGCTGCATTTGCTTCTGATGTGCTGCCACAAACGCTCTCGCCACTGTGGATCAATGCCATGGCGAAATAAGAGTATGGCGCATGATCCATGTCAAGTTCGGGCCAGCCCGGTCACGTAGAGTTGGGATCAGGACATATCGATGACGGTATAACCGATGTGGCGCCGGGTTACGGATTCGTGTGGCGCCTCCCACAATCACCAGTAGCAGGAGTTCGTCATGACGTCCCATTCAAGGGTAAGTTTAAAAAATTGGAGTCTTCTCGTCATTCTCCCGGTGCTGGCAGCTTGTGCCGCCATCGCCCCCGGTATGCATATGGATACCAATGCGATGCCAGAGCAGGAAACACCACAGGTCAAGGCTACCCTGCAACCGATTACCCAGCAATTGGTAAGGCAAGAAAAGGAGCGCCGCCAGCAAGAGGCCAGTGCCGA
The DNA here is from genome assembly GCA_035497775.1 of Burkholderiaceae bacterium. Classification (GTDB taxonomy): domain Bacteria; phylum Pseudomonadota; class Gammaproteobacteria; order Burkholderiales; family Burkholderiaceae_D; genus DATJCV01. The sequence goes on from DATJCV010000191.1 coordinate 8,825, forward strand.
TATTAGCGGTTTGACGGCACCGTCCGGCACATACCGACTTGCGGCTGGCGATATTCTGGCGATTGTGGTCTGGAACCATCCGGAATTGGCAGCGGCGGTGATGTCGATGCCGGCCACGGGAATTATCGGCATTGACAATGCCAGCACCTCTTCCTTGCCGGCTGGTTTCGTGGTCGATCAAAACGGCATGCTGCAATTTCCGTTCGTCGGCTCCATGAAGGCGGCTGGCATGACCGTGGACGAGTTGCGCAACCAACTTACCAGTCAGTTGGCGCGTTTTATCAAACAGCCGGATGTGACGGTACGGGTTCAGGCTTATCGTAGCCAGCGAGTGTATGTTACCGGCGAGGTTAAAACTCCAGGACTGCAATCGATCAACGATGTCCCGATGACGTTGCCGGAAGCGCTCAGCCGGTCCGGCGGTACCTTGCCAACGGCGGACCGTGGCGCCATCGAAGTTACGCGGGGCGGTAAGACCTATCACGTCAACTTGCCTCAACTGACCGCGCGCGGCATCGATCCCAATTCGATCATCCTCGACAATGGCGACGTAGTGCGGGTGGCGCCACGCGATGAAGGACAGGTGTTTGTGCTGGGCGAAGTCACGGTGCCGCGCGCGCTGCCGATGAAAGACGGCCGCCTGACGCTGAATGATGCGCTGGGCGAGGCTGGTGGTCTCAGCACTATCACCGCTGGTGCACGTCATGTGTATGTTGTGCGCAGCTCCCCCGATATGGATCCGCTCGTGTATCACCTGGATGCGCGCTCTCCGGTTTCCTTTGTCCTCGCAGAAAATTTCGAGTTACAGCGCAAGGATGTGGTGTACGTGGATGCGCATCCGCTGGCCAACTGGAATCGCGTGATCAGTCTGATACTACCTGGTGCGCTGTCGGCGCCGATCTATAACATCGGCAATAGATGATCACTTCCGATCGCATTCCGTGCCATGCCGAAGCGTTGCCCAGATCGACTATTTAAGGGATGTGAGAGCGAGACGCGGCTTGTCCGTACCCACCCGCATGCGCAATCGGTTGAATGCGACTCGTAATTTTTTTGTCAAACCGCTACCTAGCTTCCAGGCAATCTCATGATGAACAATATTCCGCTCCAGCAGCAAGCCTTACTGCCAAACTACATGCAGCAAACCGCCCAATCGCCGTATTTGCAAGAGGACGAGGGTGTTGGCATGGCAACTTATCTGAATGTAATTCGAGACAATCGCTGGCTGATATTGAGTATCGCTCTGGCGGTCAGCTTGCTCGGGATCGGCTATGCGTTCTTGGCCAGTCCGGTATATCAGGCCAACATGCTGATCCACGTCGAGGAAGATAGCCCGAATGCTTCTAAAAACATCCTGGGCGAAATGTCTTCGATGTTTGAAACCAAAACCGCCGCATCCGCTGAAATGGAACTGCTGCACTCGCGCTTGGTAGCATCGCGCGCGGTGGATAACCTGCGGCTGTATATCAATGTCCAGCCCAAGTATTTTCCACTGATCGGTAGCTGGATTGCCAGGCATACCAAGGAATCCTTTGCGCCTGGATTATTCGGTTACGGCGGCTATGTATGGGGCAAGGAAAAAATGGAGGTCCGTATCTTTAACGTTTCAGATGCGTTATTGAACAAGGAATTCGTGGTCACCATTGGCAGCGACGGTCAATACCGTTTGACGCAAAGTGATAACGATATCGATCTGAACGGCAAGATAGGGGAAATGCTGGAGGCTGATACAGGGGCTGGCCGCATTCAATTGAGCCTCGGTAATCTCGTTGCTGAGCCTGGGGCCGAGTTCCTGCTGATAAGGCATTCTCGGCTAACCACCATAGAAAACGTACAGAAGGCGATGACCGTCGAAGAAATGGGGGCGCAGGCGTCAGGAGTGGTCGGAGTGACGCTTAAAGGTTCAGACCCGAAAGCGGTCAATGCTATTTTGACGGAAATCGGCAATGAGTACATGCGGCAAAACCTTGCGCGAAAAACTGAAGAAGCGGAAAAATCGCTGGCCTTTTTGGATAAGCAATTGCCTGAGCTCAAGCAGCAGCTTGAGCAATCGGAAAACCAGTACAACCAGTTCCGCAACACGCATGGCACGATTGATTTGAATGAAGAAGCCAAGCAGACCTTGGCGCAGTTTTCAGCGGCCAAGTTGAAGCGCTCTGAGCTGCGACAAAAACGGACCGAATTGCTGGGAATGTTCATGCCAGATCACCCGGCGGTAAAAGGGATTGATAGCCAGCTCAAGGAAATCAATAGTGAAATCAATGACATCGCGGGCCAGATCAAAACCTTGCCGATGCTGGAGCAAAATACCTTGCGCCTGAGCCGCGATGTAAAAGTCAATACCGATCTCTACACTGCGCTGTTGAATACTGCTCAGCAATTGCGGCTGGCCACCGCCGGCAAAATCAGTAAAGTACGCATGGTTGATCTGCCCATGGTGCCTGAGAAGCCGATCAAGCCAAAGCGGCCGCTGATCATCTCAGGGGCGATATTAATTGGATTGTTCCTGGGTTTGTTGAGCGCTTTCATGAAAAAATCCTTCTTCGGGAAAATAGATGATCCGCGTGAGATCGAAAAAATTCTCGGAGTCCCTGTTTATGCCACTATCCCCCATAGTAAAACCCAGCAAGCTTTGTATAAAAAAATAAATGGGGTCTCGCCGAATATCCCCCTTCTCGCCAATCTGGCTGCAACAGACATTGCCATTGAAAGCTTGCGGAATTTCAGGACAGCGCTGCAATTTTCGACGCAGCAAGCGAAAAACAATGTCGTACTGATGACTGGCGCTACGCCGGGTTTGGGGAAGTCTTTTGTATCGGTCAATCTGTCGGCAATTATTGCAACCGGAGGGAAAAGGATATTGCTAATTGACGCTGATTTGCGCGACGGGCACCTGCACCAGTATTTTGGTCTTGCCAGGAAGAATGGTCTGTCTGATATTTTGTCCGGAAGCGCGCGGCCGGCGCAAACCATCCATCATGGCGTCATGGAAAACATGGATTTCATTTCGACCGGAAGCTTGCCGCCCAATCCCTCTGAATTGTTGCTGCGTCCGTGTTTCGCGGAAATGCTGCAGTCCCTGTCGGCTAATTATGACTTGATCCTGGTCGATACCGCACCGATTCTCGCAGTCGCCGACAGTTTGATCATTGGCGCCGAAGCAGGGGCAATTTATATCATTACCCGCGCCGGTGTTACAACAACCGGGGAGATTAAGGAGTCCCTCAATCGCTTGCGCCAATCCGGACTTGTTGCCAAAGGCGTTTTGTTCAATGACTTGAAGACGCGCGTGGGCGGCTATGACTATGATTATGAATATGGAAGCTACGGTCAGGCCGCGGGCGGAGCGGGGGCGATTTCATTAATAGAAACGTCGGCATCTCAGCACTAGTTTTTAATGGAATTGGAAAAAGACTACAAATTTTTAGATTTTATGCACGCTGCTTTAGTATTCATTCGTGATGTTGAAAAATATTTGAAGAAGTGTTGCTGATCATCTTTCCGACCGGGATGCGGTTTCAAATAGAAATTGAATGGCGCTTAGTCAAGAGGTTACTGATCAGTCTTTATTAATCTAGAGTAAATGATTCCGCCAGGATTTTACTGGTGGAATTTTTTTTGCAAAATTTTTCCTCTTGGAACTTGTTTCCGTACAACAAGGTCAGATGGGCGCAGAGCATGATGAAAATTGTGCTTTGCAAAGTTGAACGCCCGTCACATACCTTTTTGACTTTGAGGAACCGTTTTGTTTATATCAATCACTCGATTGCGCACGCATGTTCTGCTCAGTGCCAGCGCGGCGGTACTGCTTGCTGCTTGCGGAGGCGAAGGAGTAGGCGCAGATCCTGAAACGCTGTTGTCTGGCTCGGGACACGTCAACACGGAAAATCCGACGCAGGGAATCGATTTATCGACGCCTACTCCGCAGTCACCGATATCGCCGTTGCCGCAACCGGTACCCGATCCGGTGCCAAAACCAAATCCCGAGCCAGATCCAACCCCAACGCCAGCTCCATCTCCAGCCCCAGCTCCAGCTCCAGCTCCAGCTCCAGCTCCAGCTCCAGCTCCAGCTCCAGCGCCAGCGCCAGCGCCAGCGCCGGCGCCGGCGCCGGCTCCGGCTCCGGCCCCATCGCCCAGCCGGGATCCGTTGA
>DATJCV010000192.1:0-8793 GCA_035497775.1 Burkholderiaceae bacterium
GTCGGCATCGAAAAGATCAATTCGATGTGCGTGCAATTTTCACCCGAAGAGCGGGAAGCGTTTTTCGGCGTCAAGCGCGCCTTCGACCCGGCCTTTCTGCTGAATCCGGACAAGGCGATTCCGACCCTGGTGCGCTGCGCCGAAAATGGCAAGATGCATGTGCGGCGCGGGCAGTTGAAATTCGCCGACTTGCCGCGTTTTTGAGACCAATCGAATGGAACAGGTATTGCAGGAATTTCATGAACGCATCGTACGCGCCGCCGGCGTGCGCCAGCCGTTGCAGATTCGCGGGAGCGGCAGCAAGGATTGGTATGGTTGCGCGGCCCAGGGCGAGCTGCTGTCGACCGCCGCGTATCGCGGCATTGTCGATTACGAGCCGACCGAGCTGGTGATTACCGCACGTTGCGGCACGCCGCTGGCCGAGATCGAAGCGACGCTGGCGCAACAGCGGCAGATGTTGGCATTCGAACCGCCCCACTTCGGTCCTGGTGCCACGGTCGGCGGCATGCTGGCCGCCGGCTTGTCGGGGCCGCGCCGGGCGGCGGTGGGCGCCGTGCGCGATTTCGTGCTGGGTGCGGTGCTGATGGATGGGCGCGGCGAAGTCCTGCATTTCGGCGGCCAGGTCATGAAGAACGTGGCCGGCTACGACGTCTCGCGCCTGTTGGCCGGTTCGCTCGGTACGCTTGGCTTGGTCCTGCAAGTCTCGCTCAAGGTGTTGCCGCAGCCGGCAGTGCGCGCCACGCACTGTTTCGAGATGAGCCAGGCGGACGCCCTGCAGCAGCTGAACCAATGGGGCGGTCAACCATTGCCGATTTCCGCCAGCGCCTGGCGCGAGGGTTTGCTGACCGTTCGCTTCGAAGGGGCGGCGGCGGCCGTGGCCAGTGCCCAGCAAAAATTGGGTGGCGCGGTGCTGCCCGAGATCCAGGCCGACGCCTTGTGGAATGGCTTGCGCGAACAGACCGATCCATTTTTTGCCGGCGATGGTGAACTCTGGCGTTTGTCGGTGCCGTCGACGACGCCAGTGCTGGCGGTGCCGGGGACGGTCCTGATCGAATGGGGCGGCGCACAGCGCTGGCTGGCAGCGGCGCCGAACGATGCTGCCGCGGCCATCCGTGCTGCGGCAGCCGATGCCGGCGGCCATGCCAGCCTGTGGCGCACCGGTGACAAGCGCGCCGGCGTGTTTGCGCCGCTGGCGCCTGCGGTGGCGGCGATCCACCGGCGGCTGAAGGCCGGTTTTGACCCGGCCGGAATTTTCAATCCGGGTCGCATGTACCCGGATCTCTAGGCAGGCAAGACGATGCAAACCAATCTAGCTGACTTGATCCGGCAGACGCGTGAAGGCCAGGAGGCTGATGCCATTTTGCGCAAATGCGTGCACTGCGGTTTCTGCCTGGCGACTTGCCCGACCTACCAGTTGTTTGGCGACGAGCTGGATAGTCCGCGCGGCCGCATCTACCTGATGAAGCAGGTTTTGGAAGGCAAGCCGGCGAGCGCTTCCACCCAGCTGCATCTGGATCGCTGCCTGACGTGCCGTAATTGCGAAACCACTTGTCCGTCCGGGGTGCAATACGGCCGGTTGCTGGATATCGGGCGCAAGGCGGTGGAAGAGCAGGTGCCGCGGCCGCTGCCGCAGCGTGCCGTGCGCACCGTGCTGAAGGAGTTTTTGCCGCGCAAATGGCTGTTTACGCCGGCCATGAAGGCTGGCCAGCTGGTGCGGCCGCTGCTGCCGGGCGGACTGAAGAACAAGGTGCCGCTGGCACGGCCGGCCGGCATCTGGCCGCGCCGCACGCATGCGCGCAAGATGCTGTTGCTGGACGGCTGCGTGCAGCCGGCGATGGCGCCCAACATCAACGCCGCCGCCGCGCGCGTGTTCGACGCACTGGGGGTGCAATTGGTGATGGCGCCGCGTGCCGGCTGCTGCGGCGCGATCCGCTACCACCTGAACGACCAGGCCGGCGGCTTGGGCGACATGCGGCGCAATATCGATGCCTGGTGGCCACAGATCGAAGCGGGGGCGGAAGCGATCGTGATGACGGCTTCCGGCTGCGGCGTGACGGTCAAGGAATACGGCCATTTGCTGGCGCACGATCCGGCCTATGCGGCGAAGGCGCGGCGCGTCTCGGAATTGACCAAGGACCTGAGCGAGCTGCTACCGGCTTTCGGAAGCGAGCTGGAGCAACGCCTGGGCGGCAAGATCGGCAAGCGGATCGCCTGGCATCCGCCGTGCACTCTGCAGCACGGGCAGCAGATCCGCGGCAAGGTCGAGGCGTTGCTGCGCATGGCCGGCGTCGATGTGCAACTGTGCCAGGACAGCCATTTGTGCTGCGGTTCGGCTGGCACCTATTCGGTATTGCAGCCGAAGGAATCGTATCAGTTGCGCGACGACAAGCTGGCCGCGCTGCAGGCGACGCGGCCGGATCTGATCGTCTCGGCCAACATCGGCTGCATCACGCATTTGCAGTCCGGCACCGCGACTCCGGTGCGGCACTGGATTGAATTGATCGACAGTGCCTTGAGCGCGCCCTGAATGCCGGGAACGCCGGCTGCGGCCTGAACCTTGCCGCCGGTTATGGCTCCAACCGGAGTCGGCAGCAGCAACGGTGGAGGGGCGGGCATCATGACGAGTGCGGCGATCGCGGTTGATCCCCTGGTTTGCACCATCGGCCATTCGACGCTGGCGCTGTCGGAATTCATCCACCTGTTGCAAATCAATGGCGTGACCCACGTGCTGGATGTGCGGTCGGTACCGCGCTCACGTCACAACCCGCAATTCAATCGGGACAGCCTGCCGGCTGCATTGCAGGTGGTTGGAATCGACTACACCCATCTGGCCGGGCTGGGCGGCTTGCGCCATGCGCAGCGCGATTCCATTAATACCGGCTGGCGCAATGCCTCGTTTCGTGGCTACGCCGATTACATGCAAACGGCCGATTTTGAACAGCACTTGCAGCACGCGATTGTGCTGGCGCAGCAACAGCGTTGCGCGCTGATGTGCGCCGAAGCGGTCCCTTGGCGCTGCCACCGTTCGCTGATCGCCGATGCACTGGTGGTGCGCGGAATGAGGGTGGAAGACATCATCGGCCCGCATGGGCGTACTCCGCATCGCTTGACCCCCTTCGCCAAGGTGCGCGGGACGCATGTTCATTACCCGCCAGGCGCACCGGCGCCAACCGAAGCGACGCGCGATTAACGGACGTGCGTCGCATTATCATGGAGTATATTGTTTAAGCTGCCATTTTACGCCCGTAATTCAACTATGATACAGGGAGTATATGGGAATGTCGGGATATCGACGCAGTCCCTGCGCTGCTTGAATTATTGCGCCAGCAATTTTTCAATGTCGTCGATCAGCTCTTCCGGCTTGGTGGTCGGTGCATAGCGCTTGTACACGCGGCCGTCTTTTTGCACCAGGAACTTGGTGAAATTCCACTTGATCGCCTGGCTGCCGAGGACGCCGGGCGCGGCGCTCTTCAGGTGTTGGAACAGCGGGTCCGCACGGTCGCCATTGACGTCGATCTTGGCGAACAGCGGAAAACTGACGCCGTAATTCTTTTCGCAAAAGGCGCCGATTTCCTCGGCGCTGCCGGGTTCCTGGGCGCCGAACTGGTTGCACGGAAAACCCAGCACTTCCACGCCCTTGTCGTGAAATTGCTCGTAGATCGCTTCCAGCCCTTGGTATTGCGGCGTGAAACCGCAATTGCTGGCGGTATTGACGATCAGCAGCACACGGCCGCGATATTGTGCCAGGTCAACCGGCGCGCCGGCCAGGCTGTTCGGCTTGAAATCATAGATGTTGACGGTGCTCATACGATTCCCAGATGGTGGGTGCCGGAAGTCAGGTCACGCTCTTGCGCATCCTTGCTGCGCAGCTTGATCGCCAGGCGCAGATCGTTGACCGAATCGGCATTGCGCAAGGCGTCTTCATAGGAAATCTGGTCCGCCTCGTACAGATCGAATAATGCCTGATCGAAGGTCTGCATGCCGAGTTCGCGCGATTTTTTCATGATTTCCTTGATCTCGTGCACTTGGCCCTTGAATATGAGATCGGAAATCAGCGGCGAGTTCAGCATGATCTCGATCGCCACGCAGCGGCCCTTGGTGTCGCGCAGCGGTACCAGCCGCTGCGAAATGATGCCCTTCAGGTTGAGCGACAAATCCATCAGCAACTGCGCTCGCCGTTCTTCCGGGAAAAAGTTGATGATGCGATCGAGCGCCTGGTTGGCGCTGTTGGCGTGCAGCGTGGCCAGGCACAAGTGGCCGGTCTCGGCGAAGGCGACCGCGTAATCCATGGTTTCGCGGTCGCGGATCTCGCCGATCTGGATCACGTCCGGCGCCTGCCGCAGCGAATTCTTCAGCGCCGTGCCCCAGTCCTCGGTATCGACCCCAACCTCGCGCTGGGTGACGATGCAGTTGCGGTGCGGGTGGATGTATTCGACCGGGTCTTCGATGGTGATGATGTGGCCGTGGCTGTTTTCATTGCGATGGCCAACCATCGCCGCCAGTGTGGTCGATTTGCCGGAGCCGGTGGCGCCGACCATGATCACCAGCCCGCGCTTGGTCATCGCCACTTCCTTCAAGGTGTCGGGCAGGCCGAGTTCCTCGAATTTCGGAATCCTGGTGGTGATGGTGCGCAACACCATGCCGACGTGGCCCTGCTGCACGAAGGCGGACACCCGGAAGCGCCCGAGCCCGCTCGGGCTGATGGCGAAGTTGCATTCCTTCTTCGCCTCGAACTCCGCCGCCTGGCGATCGTTCATGATGGCGCGCGCCAGCTCCACCGTGTGGGCCGGCGACAGCGGCTGATTGGAGACCGGCGTCACCTTGCCGTCGATCTTGAAGGCCGGCGGGAAATCGGTCGTGATGAACAGGTCCGAGCCGTTTTTGCCGACCATCAAGCGCAGCAGGTCGTGCATGAATTTGGTTGCTTGATCCCGTTCCATAATGGTTTTCCTTTTGCGTTATTCCTTTTTGTCAAAGGAAGGAATCCTTCAGTGCGCCACCACCGCCTCGCGGCTTGCAAGCCGCTCGGATTCGCGCGGCGCAAAGCATGTTTTGGTTCGCCGGCAGACGGCATGCCGTCTGAAACCCCAGCTCACTCCCGCGCTCATCCGGGAAAATTTTCCGGCGTCTTGGCGGCGGCCCGTGCCGCGCCGGCCGAAATCAGGTTGCGCCGTACCAGGTCGGTCAGGTTGTTGTCCAGCGTCTGCATGCCGAGGTTGCTACCGGTCTGGATCGCCGAATACATTTGCGCGATCTTGGCCTCGCGGATCAGGTTGCGGATCGCCGGCGTGCCCAGCATGATCTCGTGCGCGGCGACGCGGCCCGAGCCGTCTTTGGTTTTCAACAGCGTTTGCGAGATCACCGCCTGCAGCGATTCCGACAGCATCGCGCGCACCATTTCCTTTTCGTCGCCGGGAAAGACGTCGATGATGCGGTCGACGGTTTTCGCCGCCGACGAGGTGTGCAAGGTGCCGAATACCAGGTGGCCGGTTTCGGCCGCCGACAGCGCCAGACGGATGGTTTCCAGGTCGCGCAATTCGCCCACCAGCACCACGTCAGGGTCTTCGCGCAGCGCCGAGCGCAGCGCATTGGAAAACGAGTGCGTGTGCGCACCGACCTCGCGCTGGTTGATCAGGCATTTCTTCGATTCATGCACGAACTCGATCGGGTCTTCGATGGTCAGGATATGCGCGTATTCGTTTTCATTGACGTGGTTGACCATCGCCGCCAGCGTGGTCGATTTGCCGGAGCCGGTCGGTCCCGTCACCAGTACCAGTCCGCGCGGCTTCAAGGCCAGGTCGGCGAAAATCTTCGGTGCGTTCAACTGCTCCAGGCTCAGGATCTTCGAGGGAATCGTGCGCAGCACCGCCGCCGCGCCGCGATCCTGGTTGAAGGCATTGACGCGGAAGCGCGCCAGGCCGGGGATCGCAAAGGAAAAGTCGCACTCCAGGTGTTCTTCATAGGCCTTGCGCTGGCCATCGTTCATGATGTCATAGATCATGCCGTGCACATCCTTGTGCTCGAGCGGCGGCAGGTTGATGCGGCGCACGTCGCCGTGCACCCGAATCATCGGCGGCAGCCCGGACGACAGGTGCAAGTCGGACGCGTTGTTCTTGACCGAGAAAGCCAGCAGTTCTGAAATGTCCATTTATAATCCGTGAGCCTGCAAAGAGAGTGGGAAGTGGGAATCCGGCGGTAGGCAAGGCCCGCTATTTTTTGTTTCTGGTTGGCGCCGCCAAAAGTGAATTGATTATGTCCTTAGTTGCACAAAACTTGCAAGCCGTGCGTGGCGCCATTGCAGCCGCCGCCGCCGCCGCCGGACGTGATCCGGGCAGCATCGCCTTGCTTGCAGTCAGCAAGACCTTCGGCGCCGGCACCGTGCTGGAGGCGGTCGACGCCGGGCAAGCCGCGTTTGGTGAAAATTACTTGCAGGAAGCGCTGGATAAGATGGCCGCCGTCGGTGCGGAACGTCCGGATGCGGGCCTGGAATGGCATTTTATTGGGCCGATCCAGAGCAACAAGACATTGGCGATCGCGAGCCATTTTGATTGGGTGCATTCGGTCGAGCGCGAAAAAATCGCGCAACGGCTGTCGGCGCAGCGGCCGGCCCACTTGCCGCCGCTGAACGTCTGCCTGCAGGTGAACCTGGATGCCGAAGCCAGCAAGAGCGGGGTTGCGCCGCAGCAGGCGCCGGCGTTGGCGCATTTCATTGCGGGGCTGCCGAATCTGCGGCTGCGTGGACTGATGGCCATTCCGCAACCGTGCGAGGAAATTGCCGGCCAGCGCGCGGCCTTTCGCCGTTTGCGTGAATTGTCCGATCAGTTGCGAACCCAGGGCTTGGCCCTGGATACACTGTCAATGGGCATGTCGGCCGATCTGACGGCGGCAATCATGGAGGGTTCAACCATGGTTCGCGTCGGTAGCGCCATTTTTGGAGCAAGGAACTATGCAGCCTGATATGAAAATCGGTTTCGTTGGTGGCGGCAACATGGCGACCGCGCTGATCGGCGGCCTGGCTGGCCGGCTGCTGGCCGCCGATCGGATTCACGTGGTCGATCCGAACGCCGAGGCATTGCGCCGGCTGGCGCAGCAGTTTGGCGTGAATACGTCGCAGCAACTCGATGCCGGCCTGGCCGTCTGCGAAGTGATCGTGCTGGCGGTCAAGCCGCAGCAAATGAAGATGGTGGCCGAGCAATTGCGCCCGCATATCGGTACGCAATTGGTGCTGTCGATCGCGGCCGGGATTCGCGCCGCCGACCTGTCGCGCTGGCTGGGTGGACACGGCGCGATTGTGCGCAGCATGCCGAACACACCGGCGCTGATCGGCCAAGGCATCACCGGCATGGTGCCTCTGCCTGGTGTCTCGCCGGAGCAGCGGGCAGCGGCGGATGCCGTCATGCGCGCGGTCGGCAGCACGGTGTGGCTGGATGACGAAAGCCTGATTGATGCCGTGACCGCGATTTCGGGCAGCGGCCCGGCGTATGTGTTTTATTTCCTGGAAGCGATGCAACAGGCAGCGCTGGAACTGGGCCTGGAGTCGCAGCAGGGCACGGCGCTGGCACTGGCCACGTTTAGCGGCGCCGTACAACTGGCGGCGCAGTCGTCCGAACCGCTGCCGGTGTTGCGTGAACGCGTGACTTCCAAGGGCGGCACCACCCATGCGGCGCTGGCCAGCATGGAGGCGGGTGATGTGAAAGGGGCGATCGTGACGGCCATCAAGGCTGCCGCGGCGCGCAGCAAGGAATTGGGCGAGGAATTCGGCCGCGGCTAGGCTGTGTTTGATAAGGGAGTATGCTGGCCTCGTGAAGTGGAAACGACCGAACGAGGCTTGTCATGGCGTCCCATCGACATGAGCTCTCCGATGAGGAATGGCGGTTGCTCCAACCCTTGCTGCCTCCTCTCCAAACCCGAGGCCGGTATTATCATGATCACCGGCGCCTGCTGAACGGCATGCTGTTCCGTCTCAATACCGGCATTCCCTGGCGCGACTTGCCCGAACGCTATGGACCGTGGCAAACCGTCTATTGCCGTTATCGGCACTGGGCGCGCAGCGGTTTATGGGATCGCCTGTTGCCCACCTTGCAGCGCCAACTCGATGCCACCGGCCAGATTGAATGGTCGCTTTGGTGTATCGATGGTTCCAACGTGCGGGCGCACAAGGCGGCAGCCGGAGCGGGAAAAAAATCTGCCCAGCGACGAACCCGGCGATCATGCCTTGGGCCGTAGTCGTGGCGGTTGGGGAACGAAACTGCACTTGGTGACCGATGGCGCCGGGTTGCCACTGGCGATCCAACTCAGTGCTGGCCAGACTGGCGAAGCCCTGTATGCGGAGCCGGTACTCAGCGCGGTGTGCATCCATCGACCGCATGGACCAGGACGCCCCCGGCAAGTCGCCGGCGACCGGGCGTACAGCCATCGCCGCATTCGGCAATGGTTGCGAGGGCAGCACATCCGTGCCGTCATTCCCGAGCGGCGCGATCAAATCCGGCAGCGGCGGGGACGCCCTCCTGTCTTCGATGCCCAGCAATACCGGCGTCGCAATGTCATCGAGCGCTGCGTGGGCTGGCTCAAGGAAGCGCGGGCCGTGGCCACGCGCTTTGAAAAACTGGCCATCCATTATCTGAGCAGCATCAAGTTGGCCATGGTCCGGCGATACTTGCGAATAGCCTTATCAAACACAGCCTAGCGCAAGTGCAGGCGGCCGTCGCGCAGCTTCAGACGCTGCATGCCGGGCAAGCCGATCAGGTCGCGGTCATGGCAGGCGATCACGATGCTGCTGCCTTCGCGGATCAA
>DATJCV010000193.1:0-1829 GCA_035497775.1 Burkholderiaceae bacterium
ACGCTAAGCACTTGTTTTTACTGGCGGAAGCGGTGAGATTCGAACTCACGAAAGGTTGCCCTTTGCTGGTTTTCAAGACCAGTGCAATCGACCACTCTGCCACGCTTCCTGTATGAATTTTCGGGGGGGAAATGCTAGAGACGCGAGGCCATCACACCCCCCCGAGCCCCCGATATTCTTTGCTGATGCGGCTGAGGCAACTTGCGCCGCCTCTGAATTTTCCGCCAGCCGGATTATACCTAAACACTCAAATCCTGCGGACCTGAATAGAGCCAAGATTCAGTCGCGCAAAAACATTTGCTGCAAATCATTCAAGAAACGCTTGCCGAGATCGGTCGGCCATATTTTGTAGTTGTTACGGCGTAATAATCCCTTGCTTTCGGCGCGCGCCAATTGCTCCTCGATGTCGGCAATCGGTATTCCTGTTCGCTCGGAGAACAGGCTGATCGGGAAGCCCCGGTTCAGGCGCAAGGCGTTCAGCATGAATTCGAAGCCGAGGTCATGGTTGCCGACTTCCACTTGCTGCTGGACGGGCGTGCCGGCGCGTACCTGCTTCAGGTAGCTATCCGACTGCTTGTAGCGTGTTTGCCGGATCACCCGCTGCGGAAACGATATCTTGGAATGGGCGCCGGCGCCGATGCCGAGGTAGTCGCCGAATTCCCAGTAGTTCAGGTTGTGCCGCGCCTGCCGCCTCGGCTGCGCATAGGCCGACACTTCGTAGTGCTTGTAGCCGGCGGCAGCCGTCAACTGCTCGATCATGGCCTGCATGTCGGCGCTCGCATCGTCATCCGGCAAGCGCGGTGGATACTTGGCAAATACGGTATTCGGCTCCAGCGTCAGGTGATACAGCGACAGATGCGGTGGCGCAAAGCCGATCGCAGTCGCCACATCCTGCTGCGCTTCCGCCAGGGTCTGCTTCGGCAGCGCGTACATCAGGTCCAGATTGAAATTATCGAAATGCGCCTGGGCGATCTCGACTGCATGGCGTGCTTCGTTGTCGTCGTGAATGCGGCCCAGGGCCTGCAGATGCGCACAATTGAAACTCTGGATGCCGATCGACAGGCGGTTGATGCCGCTGGCCCGATATGCCTTGAATTTTTCCGACTCAAAGGTACCCGGATTAGCTTCCAGCGTGATTTCGGCGGCGCCGTCCAGCGGCAGCAGGGTGCGCAGGTCGGACAGCAGACGGTCCAGCCCTGCCGCCGACAACAAGCTGGGTGTACCGCCTCCGATGAAGACGGTGTAAATGGGGCGGCCCCAGATCAGCGGCAGCGCACTTTCGAGATCGCTACGCAGCGCCGCCAAATAGTCGTCCTCGGGGAAACCGCCCTTGGCCTCATGCGAGTTGAAGTCGCAATACGGACATTTTTTTACGCACCAGGGGAAATGGATGTAGAGCGACAGCGGCGGCAGCGCAGCCAGATGGAGCGCGCCCGGCTTCAGGAAAGCGGTTGCCGCCTCGGCGGCATTGGCCACCGCATCGACCGGCGTGGCGCCGGGGCCAATCGGCTGGATCGGAATCATTGCAGTTTCTCAATCAGTATGCGTAATGCCTGGGCGCGATGGGACACCTGGTTCTTTTCTTCCGGGCTGAGTTCAGCCGCCGTTTTACCCAAATCCGGCAACCAGAAATACGGGTCATAGCCAAAGCCATTCTGGCCGCGTGGCGTGGCAATGATTTTCCCGTTCCAGCGTCCTTCGGCGATGATCGGCTGCGGATCATCGCCGTGTCGCACCAAGACCAGTACGCAATAATAGTAAGCCGATTTGTCGGCGCAAGCCTCCAGCTCGGCCACCAGCTTGCGGTTATTGGCAGCATCCGATTTCGG
>DATJCV010000194.1:0-3750 GCA_035497775.1 Burkholderiaceae bacterium
ATCTACCGCTACACGCTGGCCGGTACCGAAGTCTCGGCGCTGCTGGGCCGTATGCCTTCTGCGGTGGGTTACCAGCCGACGCTGGCCGAAGAAATGGGCCGCCTGCAGGAACGCATCACCTCGACCAAGACCGGTTCGATCACCTCGATCCAGGCCGTGTACGTGCCTGCCGATGACTTGACCGACCCGTCGCCAGCCACTACCTTCGCCCACTTGGATTCGACCGTGGTGTTGTCGCGTGACATCGCTTCGCTCGGTATCTACCCAGCGGTCGACCCGCTCGACTCTACCTCGCGCCAGCTCGATCCGCTGGTGGTTGGCCAGGAGCACTACGAAACCGCCCGTGCCGTGCAAGGTACCTTGCAGCGCTACAAGGAATTGCGCGACATTATCGCGATTCTCGGCATGGACGAACTGGCGCCAGAAGACAAGCTGTTGGTGGCGCGCGCGCGTAAGATGCAGCGTTTCCTGTCGCAGCCGTTCCACGTTGCCGAAGTGTTTACCGGTTCGCCCGGCAAGTATGTTTCGCTGAAGGACACGATCAAGGGCTTCAAGATGATCGCTTCCGGTGAACTGGATCACCTGCCGGAACAGGCGTTCTACATGGTCGGCACGATCGAGGAAGCAATCGAAAAAGCCAAGAAGATTCAATAACGGCGGCAACACACCGGTCGGCGCGCACGGTTGCCGGTTGCTAGGGAAAACCGGCAATCGGCGCTCGCGGGACCGGGAAAAAGCTTAAGGGTTTTATATGGCAAACACTATCCACGTTGACGTGGTTTCCGCCGAAGCAGAAATTTTTTCCGGTGAGGCCGAGTTCGTCGTGCTGCCGGGCGAAGCCGGGGAACTCGGCATCTATCCGCGCCATACACCGCTGATCACGCGCATCCGCCCAGGCGCGGTGCGCATCAAGGTACCGGGGAAGGCGAACGAGGAATTCGTGTTCGTCGCCGGCGGCTTGCTGGAGGTGCAGCCGGACGCGGTGACCGTGCTGGCCGATACCGCGATTCGTGGTACCGACCTGGACGAGGCAAAGGCACTGGAAGCCAAGAAACAGGCGGAAGAAGCGCTGGTCAATCGCGAATCGAAGATCGACTACGCGGCGGCACAAGCCGAACTGGCGGTAGCGATCGCGCAATTGGCGGCCATTCAGAAGCTGCGCCAAAAGCGCTGATCCTGTCTCGCGCGTAACATCAAAAAGCAGCTTCGGCTGCTTTTTTTTGTTTTATTGGCCGGCGATCGGGGCGAGATGCACAGCGTGCCGACTTGCCACTGCAAGCCGGAAGATTACCGCTCGGCGCGATCGGCGCGTGCCGTATCCGCCTTGGCCTCTGTCGGCCAGTGGCGCCGGATGATTTGCGCCAGCTTGTCGAAGCCTGGACCAATGGCTTCGTTTGGCACACACGCGTAACCCAGTATCAGGCCGCGCCGGCTGCCCGCCGGCCGCATGTAATAGCGCGACAATGGGCGGGCGATGATGCCTTCGGCCTGGGCGGCGCGGCTGATGGCGACGTCATCGCAATCATCCGGCGCCCCCAAGGTCAGATGCAGGCCGGCGTCGTCACCGGAGATGGTCAAGCGGTCGCCGAAGTTGCGCTTGATCGCTTGCTGCAACAGTTGCAAGCGTTCCGCGTACAGCACCCGCATGCGCCGGATATGCGAGGCGAAGTGCCCCTCGGACATGAAGTCCGCCAGTACCGCCTGGGTGAAAAGCTGGCCGCCGCGATACAGCTCCGACAGCCCGGTGGCAAACGGCGCGGCGAGTGCCTGCGGCACTACCAGGAAGCCGATTCGCAAGCCCGGGAATAGCGTCTTGCTAAAGGAGCCGAGATACAGCACCCGGTCGTAATGATCCATCCCCTGCAATGACGCCAGCGGCCGGCTGTTGTAGCGGAATTCGCTGTCGTAGTCGTCTTCCATGATCCACGCGTTGTGGGCGGAAGCATATTCCAGCAACATGCGCCGGCGCGACAAGCTCATCACCGGGCCCAGCGGATATTGATGGGAAGGCGTGACGAAGATGAAGCGCGGCGGATGGCGCAGGTCGTTGGCGCGCAGGCTGATGCCTTCGTGATCCACCGCGATCGGTACCGGCTTCAGATCGAGCGATTTCAGGACGCTGCGGGTTCCCCAATAGCACGGCTCCTCGACCCAGGCGCGATCGCCGGCTTCCGCCAGCAGCTTGGCCGCTAGGTCGATCGATTGGTGAATCCCGGTGGTGATCAAGACCTGCTCGGCGCTGCAGTTGACCGAGCGCGCGACGCGCAGATATTCCGCCACCGCCTCGCGCAACGGCAAATAGCCGCCGCCATGTCCGTAGGTCAGCAGTTCGGCCCGCGAACGCTGCCAATACTTGTTCTGCAGTCGACTCCAGACCTTGTTGGGAAAGCGCGTCACGTCGGGTACCCCGGGCATGAAGGCGCCCCACTGCAGCATATAGGCGCCGGCTCCCTCCACCAGCGCGGCCCCGCGCGCCGACAGCCCGAGTTTGCTACGGGTATTGATCTCGGCGGCGGCGTCGCCAGCCACTTCGGGAATGTCGTTCGGCACCGTGTCGGCAATGAAGGTGCCGGCGCCGGTGCGCGTCTCCAGGTAGCCCTCCGCCACCAGCTGGTCATAGGCATAGGTCACCGTATTGCGGGACATTTTCAACTCGCGCGCGAGGTCGCGGGACGACGGCAATTGCAGACCCACCGGCAGCACATGACCGAGAATGGCTTCGCGCACCACCTGATAAATCTGCCGGTTGACCGGCTTGCCGGAGGCGCGGTCGATGCGCTGCAGCAAGAAATCGGAGAGTGTCGCGATCCGCATAGTGGCACCATCGAATAAATCAAAGTGGACCTATTTTATAGGGCCAAAGCGGCAGTAGTATCAGTCATCCTCTTTATCAGAGTAAAAAGAGACACCATGACAAACGCTGAACTGCAACGCCGCAAAGAAGCCGCGACCCCGCGTGGGGTCGGTGTGATGTGCCAGTTTTATGCCGAGCGCGCGAAAAATTCGGAAATCTGGGATGTTGAAAACCGTCGTTTCATCGACTTCGCCAGTGGTATCGCGGTGCTGAATACCGGCCATTGCCATCCGCGGCTGGTGCAGGCGATGGAACAGCAGCTCGCCAAGTTCAGCCACACGGCTTACCAGATCGTGCCTTACGAAAGCTATGTGGAACTGGCCGAGCGGATCAACGCGATCACCCCCGGCGCGTATGCCAAAAAAACGGCTTTCTTCTCCACCGGCGCCGAGGCGGTCGAAAACGCCATCAAGATCGCCCGCGCCGCCACCGGCCGCTCCGGCATCATCGCCTTCAATGGCGCCTTCCATGGCCGCACCATGATGGGCATGGCATTGACCGGCAAGGTCGTGCCCTACAAGGTCGGCTTCGGTCCGTTCCCGTCCGAGGTTTACCATGTGCCATTCCCGATTGAAGCGCATGGCATTCGTACTGAAGACTCGCTGGCAGCCTTGCAGTCCCTGTTCAAGGCCGAGGTCGATCCGGCCCGGGTTGCCGCGATTATTCTGGAACCGGTGCAAGGCGAGGGCGGCTTCAATCCGGCGCCGCTCGATTTCATGCGGGCGCTGCGCCGCCTGTGCGATCAGCACGGCATTCTGCTGATCGCCGATGAAGTCCAGACCGGCTTTGCGCGGACCGGCAAGATGTTCGCGATGGAGCACTATGACGTGCTGCCGGATCTGATGACCATGGCGAAAAGCCTCGCTGGCGGCATGCCGTTGTCGGCTGTCTGCGGC
>DATJCV010000195.1:0-6580 GCA_035497775.1 Burkholderiaceae bacterium
TGGCGGAATTGCCGCGCCTGTGGCAAAAGCTGCACATCGACGCCGGCTGGGAAACCGCGCTGGAGTCGGTGCTGCGCGAACGGACGTCAGCACTGGAAGTATCGAATCTGGATTGGGCCAAGGCGTTTTTCAATGACGCGCCGCCGGCCAAGCTGGCGCTGTTTTCGCCGCAGGCGGCCGGCGTCGCCAATGCCGACGCACCGGCCGGGTTGCGGCCGTTCCTGAATCTGCTGCAACTCAACGATCCGGGCTTGCGCGCCTTGCTGCAGGATTGGTTGCACGGGGTATTCGCGGCGGACGACGTCAATGCGGCGTTCGCCGAGCGCGCCAAACTGCCGGCCGGCGCCTGTTTCGTGACCAAGCAGGGGCATGTGATCAGCAAATCCAGCGTGCGCTTTTACGCCTCCGATTCGGAGCAGGACGGCATGCTGGCGCGGCAGCAGGAAATCGAAAATCTGGACAAGCAGCTGCGCGCGCAAAAAATGCTGGCTGATGAGGTGCGTTCGCGCTCGGTGCGAGCGGAAGCGGCGCTGACGCAAGCCACGCAGCGGCTGCAGGAGCTGCGCCAGCGCACGAACGGCTTGACGCAGTCGGTGCATGCGTTGCAGATCGAGGTCATGAAGCTGTCCGAAGTGCAGGAACGTTTCAACCAGCGCAGTACCCAGATTGAGAACGACCTGGCGGAAATCGCGCAGCATGAAAGCGAGCAGCAGCAGGTGAAGGCAGAATCGGAAGCCAAGTTCGAGCAGCTCGACATGGAACTGGCCGAGCTGCAGCAGCGCCACGAAGACGGCCAGACTGATTATCTGGCGAAGGAGCAGCAGTTGAACGATGCGCGCAGCCGCCTGCGCGAACTGGAGCGGGCGGCGCAGGAAGCCGAGTTCGCGGAAAAATCGCAGCGCAGCAAGATCGACGAATTGAAGCGCAGCATCGCCACCGCGCTGGAACAGGCGGCGCAATTGTTCGCCAACATGCAGCAGGGCCACCTGGAGCTGGAGAGCCTGGACGACCAGGCTGCGCAGGCCGGCCTGCAGTCATTGCTGGACAAGCGCAGCGAGCAGGAACGGGCGCTGGCCGATACGCGTCACGAGCTCGATCAGCTGACGCAGAAGCTGCGCCAGCACGAGGAAAGCCGGATGCAGGCCGAGCGCAGCCTGCAGCCGCAGCGCGACCGCATCATGGAACTGCAGCTGAAGGAACAGGCGGCGCGCCTCAACCTGGAGCAATACGCGCAGCAACTGCTGGAAGCGCAGGCCGACGAAGAGGACCTGGCGGCCAAGCTGAACGGCGACATGCGGCCGTCCTGGCTGCAGGGCGAAGTGACGCGCTTGACGAATGCGATCGCGGCGCTGGGCGCGGTCAACTTGGCGGCTCTGGACGAGCTGGCGCAGGCTTCGGAGCGCAAAAATTTCCTCGATGCGCAAAACGCCGATCTGACCGAAGCGATCAATACGCTGCAGGACGCGATCCACAAGATCGACCGCGAAACACGCGATCTGCTGCAAAACACGTTCGATCAGGTGAATTTGCATTTCGCCGAATTGTTCCCGATCCTGTTTGGCGGTGGCCAGGCGCGGCTGATCATGACCGGTGATGAGATCCTCGATTCCGGCGTGCAGGTGATGGCGCAGCCGCCGGGCAAGAAAAACGCCACGATCCACCTGCTGTCCGGCGGCGAAAAGGCGTTGACGGCCACCGCGCTGGTGTTTTCGATGTTCCAGCTGAATCCGGCGCCGTTCTGCCTGTTGGACGAAGTGGACGCGCCGCTGGACGACGCCAACACCGAACGCTTCTGCAACATGGTCAAGCGCATGTCGACCAATACCCAATTCCTGTTCATCTCGCACAACAAGATCGCGATGGAAATGGCGCAGCAATTGATCGGCGTGACGATGCAGGAGCAGGGCGTGTCGCGCATCGTTGCCGTCGACATGGAATCGGCAGCAACGCTGACCGCGGACGAGCAGGCGGCGTAGACGATGCGGACAATGCGGGTTAGTGGCGCGCCGAGCGCGCTAGCGCCGCCTGTTTCTGGTACCACGCGGCGTTCAGTTGTGCTTCATGCGCGCGCGCGATTTCGACGTCCGCGCAGATCAGGTAATGGTCTTCGGCGCGCCGCCACCACCAGCGCCGAATCGACCGCAGGGCAGGCTGAAAGGCAAGGGCGGCAAGCTCTTGCAAAGAACACTCTTCCACATTTCGCATGAATTCCTCCGTAGACCATGATTGCTTGCGGGTGTCTGCCCGCATGGTTGGAATGGATGATTCGCCCCGCGCCGGCCTCGCTCAAGGCCTGTTGCTCTGCGCTCCTGTACACTATGGATGGTTGGCGACAAGCCATATTGAGCGCAATCAATTTTGTGAATTTCCGCACCGAAAGCGGTACCCGAAACCCGTGATGCGCGCTGTCAAAGCGTGCCGGCGTTTGCTTGACAACTTTATTGCGGAACACTACCCTAACCAGCTAATCATGCGCATGGCCCACGCCATCCTAGTCGCTCGCAGAGCCTGCATCGATACACTATGCGGAACCGTCAACTCCTTGGATTCCCCTAAATGACCAGTTTTGATTTCCGGCTGCTCCTGCCAAGTCAGCGCGCCAGCCGTTGTGGCCACACCTACCCGACCTCCAGCTTTGCCCTGCAGGTGCGTTCAGCATGACCGATCTCCAGGCAAGCCTGCTTCTGATCGGCGGCGCCATCGTGGTTGGCGTCATTACCTACAACAAGTGGCAGGAGCACAAGGAGAAAAAAACCGTCGAACGCGCATTTTCTTCGTCGCATGACGATGTCTTGATGAACTCCGGCTCCAACCCTGATTACGTGCCGGAGCTTGCCGCAAATGCCTTGCCGGTGCACGTTGAGCCAACGCTGGATGCGCATAGCGCACGAACCGACGACCAAGCTCCGCCAACCTCAGCCGATCAGTTGCAAAGCGACCAGGCAGAGCTGCCGGTACGCGAGCTGCCAGTTGATGAAATGCTGGATTGCATGATTCCGATCGCGCTGGAGAATCCGGTGCGCGGCGAAAAAATTCTGCCGGCGCTGCAGGACTTGCGCCATGTCGGCAACAAGCCGGTGCATTTTGTCGGCCTGGAGGCAGGGCGCGGCTGGGAGCCGGTGACTAGCGGTGGCGTGTATTCCGAGCTGCAGGCAGGGGTCCAGATGGCCAATCGCAGCGGCGCCTTGAATGAACTCGAATATTCCGACGTGCTGATGCGCTTGCGTCGATTTGCCGATGGCCTGGGTGCCGAGCTGGATGTGCCAGACATGAGCCATGTGATGGCGGCGGCGCGCGCGTTGCAGCACTTCGTCGAGGAATACAGCGCGCAATTAAGCGTCAATGTGCGTTCGAATGGCGCCCCGTGGGCCTTGAATACCTTGCTGGCAGCGCTTGAACGGCAAGGCTTCGACCTGCGCCCGGAAGGCCGGCTGGTGATGCCGGACGGCGATGGCGGCGTCCTGTTTTCGCTCTCTACCAACGTCACGTTGGCAGCAGAAACGACTTCCTGCCTGACGCTGCTGCTGGACGTGCCCTGCGTAACGGCTACGCGCGACGGTTACGGCGCGATGGTGGCCTGCGCCAAGTCGATGGCGGCGCGGCTGGACGGGAGCGTCATCGACGACAGCGGCCAGCCGCTACCGGATCAATCCCTGGCCGAAATCGCCGGCCAGGTCGACGCGTTCTACCAGAACATGAAAAGCGCCGGCGTGCCAGCTGGTTCCGCTCGCGCGCTGCGCCTGTTCAGTTGACGATGGCGCCGGACTCTCGATCTTTCTCTTCCTCCGCTGTAGCAACTGCCGAGCCGCCGGTTACAGCACCACCCGAGGTGCGCGCCGCGTGGTTGCGTGGTGAGCTGAATCGCCACAACATTGCCTATTACGCACTCGATACTCCCATCGTGCCGGATGCCGAATATGATCGGCTGATGATCGAGCTGCAGGCACTGGAACAGGCCCATCCGGATCTGGTCAGCGCCGATTCGCCGACACAGCGGGTGGGCGCGGCGCCGCTGCCGCTGTTCGCGCAGGTGCGCCATTCGATCCCGATGCTGTCGCTCGGCAACGCTTTTTCCGAAGCCGACGTGATCGCTTTCGATCGCCGCGCGCGCGAGGGTCTGCCGGGCGTCGACGAGATCGAATACGCGGCGGAACTGAAGTTCGACGGCCTGGCGATCAATCTACGCTACGAACACGGCGTGCTGGTGCAGGCCGCCACGCGCGGCGACGGCGCCACCGGCGAGAACGTCACCGCCAACATCCGCACCGTGCGTGCGGTGCCGCTGCGGCTGCATACGGAACAGCCGCCGGCGGTGCTCGACGTGCGCGGCGAAGTGCTGATGTACAAGGCCGACTTCGCCGCGCTCAATGCGCGCCAGCGCGACGCCGGCGGCAAGGAATTCGCCAATCCGCGCAACGCCGCCGCCGGCAGCCTGCGCCAGCTCGATTCGCGCATTACCGCACGGCGCGCGCTGCGTTTTTTTGCGTATGGCATCGGCCTGCTGGAAGGCGCGGCCATGCCTGCCTCGCATGCGGCGCTGCTCGACTGGTATATGGCGCTCGGCATTCCGGTGTGCGCCGAGCGCGCGCTGGTGCGCGGCGCCGCTGGCATGCTCGAATTTTTTACCGGCATCGGCGCCAAGCGCGCACAGCTGCCGTATGAAATCGACGGCGTCGTGTACAAGGTCAACCAGCTCGCGCAGCAGCAGCAGCTGGGCTTCGTCTCGCGCGCGCCGCGCTTTGCGCTGGCGCATAAATTCCCGGCCGAGGAAGCGCTGACGGTGGTGCAGAACATCGAGGTGCAAGTCGGCCGCACCGGCGCCATCACGCCGTTGGCAAGGCTGGTACCGGTGGCGGTGGGCGGCGTGATCGTCACCAACGCCACGCTGCACAACGAAGACGAAGTCAATCGCAAGGACATCCAAATCGGCGACACGGTGATCGTGCGCCGCGCCGGCGACGTGATTCCGGAGGTGGTGGCGTTCGTGCCGGAGCGGCGCCCGCCGGATGCGCGCCGTTTCGTCATGCCGGCCAACTGCCCGGTATGCGGCTCGGCCATCGTGCGCCCGGAAGGCGAGGCGATTGCGCGCTGTTCCGGCGGCTGGATCAAGTGCGCCGCGCAGCGCAAGGGCGGCCTGCAGCATTTCGCTTCGCGCCGGGCGATGGATATCGAAGGCCTGGGCGACCAGCTGATCGAGCGCCTGATCGATCAGGGCATCGTGAACACTGCGGCCGACCTGTACAAGCTCGGCGTCGGCGCGCTGGCGGCGATCGATCGCATGGCCGACAAGTCGGCGCAGAACATCCTGGCGGCGCTGGAAAAATCGAAGTCCACCACGCTGGCCCGCTTCATCTACGCGCTCGGCATCCGCCATGTGGGCGAAGCCACAGCCAAGGAACTGGCGGCCCATTTTGGCAGTCTGAATGCAGTGATGGAGGCGCCGGAAGCGCACTTGCTGGGGGTCGACGATATCGGCCCGGTGGTGGCCAATTCGATTCGGCAGTTTTTCTCCGATCCGCTGAATCGCGAACTGGTGGCGCAGTTGCGCGCGGCCGGCGTTACTTGGCCGGAACAGGCCGGAGAGCGCGCCGCGCCGAAACCATTGAGCGGGATCACCTTCGTGCTGACTGGCACGTTGCCGACCTTGACGCGCGATGCCGCCGGCGCAATGATCGAGGCCGCCGGCGGCAAGGTGGCCGGTTCGGTCTCGAAAAAAACCGGCTATGTGGTGGCCGGCGCCGATGCCGGCAGCAAGTTGGCGAAGGCCGAAGAGCTGGGCATCACGATTCTGGACGAGCAGGGATTACTGACACTTTTAGAAAATCAACATGAAAAAAATTAGAAAGGCCGTGTTTCCGGTAGCTGGTCTCGGCAGCCGTTTTCTGCCCGCGACCAAGGCGCAACCGAAGGAAATGCTGCCGATTGTCGACAAGCCGCTGATCCAGTACGCGGTGGAGGAAGCAGTGGCAGCGGGCATCGATGAAATGATTTTCATCACCGGCCGCAACAAGCGCGCCATCGAAGACCATTTCGACACCGCTTACGAACTGGAAACGGAGTTGGAATCAGCGGGCAAGATGGCCTTGCTGGAATTCGTGCAAAACGTGATTCCCAAGAACGTCAGCTGTATCTACATCCGGCAGTCGGCGCCGCTCGGGCTGGGCCACGCGGTGCTATGTGCGCGGCCGGTGGTCGGCAACGAGCCGTTCGCGGTATTGCTGGCGGACGACTTCATGGATGTCGAGCCGGGCCAGCCGCCGGTACTGAAGCAGATGACCGACATCTACGCGCGCGAGGGTTCCAGCATCCTGGCGGTGCAGGACGTGCCGCGCTCGCAGACCCGGCAGTACGGCATCGTCAGCGTCACTCCTTATCTGCCGAACCTGGAGCGGGTCGACGGTATCGTCGAAAAACCACTGCCGGACGAGGCGCCATCCACCTTGGGCGTGGTCGGACGCTATGTCTTGAACAACTGGATTTCACCACCGGTACCCTCGCCCAGGTTTTCCAGGTAATCGAAAACCCGATTGTTCAAGACATAGCGTCCGACCACGCCCAAGGTGGATGGCGCGTCCTCCGG
>DATJCV010000196.1:0-14134 GCA_035497775.1 Burkholderiaceae bacterium
CGGCGCCGGCGTATTCCATAGCCTCGGCCCACGCCGGCTATCTGCTGCAATCCGAGCACTGGACGCTGAATGCCTTCGCCCGCATCGACAACCTGTTCGATCGCCAATATGCCGGCTCGGTGATCATCAACGACAGCAACGGCCGTTACTTTGAGCCGGCACCCGAACGCAATTGGAGCGCGGGCCTCAGTGCGTCCTATCGGTTCTAGTCATGCCCGTGCAGGTAGTCGCCTGGATGTCGCTGCTGCGACGGCAATCGGCATGCACCCGGCCGATCGGCCGCCGATGAGGCTAAAATCACGCTTTGCTCCCCGCTCGCCGTATTAGCCAATCAACCACAACACATCATTCGAGTGAAACAAGGACTTTCGACACGGTCAGAATCCACGCACACGCCGATGATGCAGCAATATTTGCGCATCAAGGCGGAGCACCCGAGCACGCTGGTGTTTTACCGGATGGGGGATTTCTACGAACTTTTTTTCGACGATGCCGAAAAAGCCGCGCGCCTGCTCGGCATCACGCTGACCCAGCGCGGCACCTCCAACGGCGAGCCGATCAAGATGGCCGGCGTGCCGTTTCATTCGGTCGATCAGTATCTGGCACGGCTGGTAAAGGCCGGCGAAGCGGTGGCGATCTGCGAACAGATTGGCGATCCGGCCACCAGCAAGGGGCCGGTCGAACGCAAGGTGCTGCGCGTGATCACTCCCGGCACCCTGACCGACTCCAGCCTGTTGCCGGAAAAATCGGAACGTCCTCTGCTGGCATTGCATATCGTTCACGCCGGCACGCGCAGGCAGGAGCAGATCGTGCTTGGCCTGGCTTGGCTGTCGCTGGCCAGTGGCGCACTAACGCTGATGGAATGCGCGGTCGATGCCAGATCCTTGGAAGCGCGCCTGAAGCAGGAGCTGGAGCGCATCGCACCGGCTGAAATGCTGGCCGCAGACGTTGGCGATCACGGTGTCGATATGCTGCCAACGACCACGGTCCCTGACTGGCATTTTGATGTCGCCAGCGGCGAAAAAGCGTTACTGGAACAACTCGGCGTATCTACCCTCGCCGGCTTCGGCGCCGACCATTTCACCGCCGCGTTGGGCGCCGCCGGTGCGCTGCTGCGCTATGCGCAAGCCACCCAGGGCAAGGAGCTGCGCCACGTGCGCGCCCTTGCGGTTGAATCGGAACAGGATTTCATCGGCCTCGACGCCGCCACCCGACGCAATCTGGAGCTGACCGAAACCATCCGCGGCGAGGATGCCTCGTCCGCCTCCCCGACCCTGTTTTCCCTACTCGACCATTGCCGCACCGCGATGGGTTCGCGCCTCTTGCGCCACTGGCTGCATCATGCACGGCGCGAACAATCAGCGGCACGCGCACGGCACACAGCAATCGCGGTTCTGATTGGCGCCAATGCCACTTCGGCCCTCTCAACCACGTTGGCGGCGGTGCCCGATATCGAACGCATCACCACCCGCATCGCGCTGCTGTCGGCGCGGCCGCGCGACTTGGCCGGCTTGCGCGCCGGCTTGCAGCAATTGCCGGCATTGCAGCAGGTTCTGGCCAGCTGCGACCCGGATACGAGTAGCGCCTTATTGCTGTCGCTGCAACAGACCCTGGCGACGCCGCCGGCCTGCCTGGGTCTGCTGGAGCGCGCCATTGCGATGGAACCGGCGGCCATGGTGCGCGACGGCGGCGTCATCGCGCCCGGCTTCGATGCCGAGCTGGACGAGTTGCGCGCGCTATCTGAAAACGCCGGCCAATTCCTGCTTGATCTGGAAACCCGCGAACGGGCACGCACCGGCATCGCCAATCTGCGGGTTGAATACAACAAGGTGCATGGTTTCTATATCGAAGTCACGCACGGCCAGACTGCCAAGGTGCCGGACGATTACCGCCGCCGTCAGACCCTGAAGAATGCCGAGCGCTATATCACGCCCGAATTGAAGGTATTTGAGGATAAGGCATTGTCGGCACAGGAGCGCGCGCTGATGCGGGAAAAAGTCCTGTACGAGCAATTGCTGCTGGATTTGGCGCCGCACATCGCCGGGCTGCAACGCGTGGCGCAAGCCGTGGCGCAACTCGACACCCTGGTGGCGCTGGCGACACATGCCCGCAGCCATGACTGGTGCGCCCCGCAACTGGTGGCCGAGCCGATCTTGAGCATCCAGCAAGGACGCCACCCGGTGGTCGAAAACCAGATCGAGCGCTTCATCGCCAACGACTGCGATTTCAATGCCGAGCGCCGCCTGCTGCTCATCACCGGTCCCAACATGGGCGGAAAATCGACCTACATGCGGCAAACCGCGCTGATTACGCTGCTGGCCTATGTCGGCAGTTTCGTACCGGCCGCCAGCGCCACGATCGGTCCGATCGATCGCATCTTCACCCGTATCGGCGCCGCCGACGATCTGGCTGGCGGCCGTTCCACCTTCATGGTGGAAATGACCGAATCAGCGGCGATCCTGAATGGCGCCACCGAAAACTCGCTGGTGCTGATGGACGAAGTCGGGCGCGGCACCTCCACCTTCGACGGCCTGGCGCTGGCATGGGCAATCGCACGCCATCTGATCGAACAGTCGCGCAGCATGACCCTGTTCGCCACGCATTATTTCGAACTGACCCAGTTGCCGCAAACCTGGCCAAGCGCCGCGAACGTGCATTTGTCGGCGTTGGAGCACAAGGACAGCATCGTCTTCCTGCATGCGGTGCAACCCGGCCCGGCCTCGCAAAGCTACGGCTTGCAGGTGGCGCAACTGGCAGGCGTACCGCCGACGGTGATCCGCGCCGCGCGCAAGCATTTGGCACTGCTGGAAGCGCAGTCAGCATCGATCGATGGTCAATTCGACCTGTTTGCCGGCGGTGCAACCATTGCGATGAATCCAGAGCCGGAGGCAGAGGAAATCATGCCTGACGACAGCGCCCTATACGCGGCACTGGACGAACTCGATCCGGATGCGCTGTCGCCGCGCGCCGCGCTGGACGAGTTGTATCGCCTGAAGCAATTGCACGCAGCGCTGCGATCGGCATGAAGCGGCACGCGGTTCGATCCGGCTTGCTGTGGCTGGCGCTGGCATGCAGCACGCCGGCGTTGGGAGCCGACCTCAGTTTTGGCGTGATCCGCCATTCCGACAACGCGACCCAGGGCGAAGCGGTGTTGCACGCTGCAATCGACCAAAGCGATGGCGATAATCTCGGCTTCGTCGTTGCCAGCGGTATCAAATCCACCGCCGAACCCTGCAGCGACAAGATATACAGCGATCGCAAGATCCTGCTCGACAGCGCCAAGAACGGCCTGGTCGTCTCCCTCGCCGCCAGCGATTGGGCCAACTGCAAAAACGGCGCCGGCAAGTCAGTCGCGCTGGAGCGCCTCGCCCGTTTGCGCGAACTGTTTTTCAACGACGACTTTTCGCTGGGCGCGAGCCGGATCCCGCTGCTCCGGCAATCCTCCACGCCGAAATTCCGCAGCTATATGGAAAATGCCCGCTGGGAATTTGGCGACATCCTGTTCGCCACCATCAACCTGCCGGCCAACAACAACCATTACCTGAGCGAAGCCGGTCGCAACAGCGAGTTCGAGGATCGGCAAATTGCCAATCGCCACTGGCTGCAACGCCTGTTCCTGCATGCCACTTACAAGAAATTGCACGGCATCGTGCTGTTTTGCGACGGCGATCCGCTGGCACCGCCGTCAGCATCCGAGTCGCGCGGCAGGTCGGATGGCTTCGCCGACATGCGCCAGAGAATCACGGCGCTGAGCAAGAAATTTCCCGGCAGGGTGCTGCTGGTGCACGGACCGGCGAATTTGCCGGCACGCCCTGCGCGCATCGCCTGGCGCGGCAATCTGGGGAGCGTGACGGCCAATCCCGGCTGGTTGAAAATCTCGGTGCGCCAAGCCGACCCGATGCTGTTTGCGGTGGCTGGTGAAACGGGACCCTGAGACGTCCAAATGGCTCCTTGTTTGTTAATGCCATGCCACATCGCATCACTCACAATATTGGGAGTATGCCAAAATATTGACCGCTTCGGCCTATTGTCTCTGCGGAAATAAAAATACTCCCATAAAAACAAAGCCCCTGGCGGCAAATCGCAACCAGGGGCTTTTCATGATGCGGTGCCGGTCTAATGGCGCGGATGACTGCGATAGTGATCGCCAGCGTCCTCGTCTTCATCCGCCTCATGGTCATGATGACCGTGCGCACCATGCACATGTTCGTGCGCCACCTCTTCTGCGGTCGCGACCCGTACTTCGGCCACGTTCAGAGCGAAACGCAAGGCCATGCCAGCCAGCGGATGATTGCCGTCCAGGACCACCTTGTCCTCGGCAATATCGGTGACAGTAAATACCAATGTTTGGTTGCCTTCGTCGTCGCCATCAGGGGTGCCTTCGAATTGCATGCCGACCTCCAATGGCGATGGCAACCGGTTGCGCGGCTCGATCTTGACCAACTCCGGATCGTATTCGCCAAAGGCATCGTCTGGCTCCACCTGCAGCATGGTCTGGTAGCCGACATCCTTGCCGTCCAGTGCCGCTTCGATTTTCGGCAGGGTGTTTTGGTAGCCACCATGCAGATACACCATCGGCTCGTTACTTTCCTCGATCAGATTGCCCTGAGCGTCCGACAACTTGTAATGCACAGTCACAACTGTATTCCTGGCAATCTTCATGCCGGCTCCTTTCATTTGAATTTGACGATTATACCTGTGCGACCGGCCGCCAGTGACGCCGACAACAGGCTTACAGAGCTTCTTCGGCGCAGGTATCGACGCATCCCTATAATGGCGACATGAAAAATTCTGTTCCTCTCGGCTCCTGCTCTCCCGCCCATTTCTTGCGCGACTACTGGCATAAAAAACCGCTGCTGATTCGTCAGGCCTTTCCTGATTTTGCCCCCATCCTGTCACGCGACGAGTTGTTCCAACTGGCGCAGCACGATGACGTCGAAGCGCGGCTAGTGACGCATTTCAAGCGCCGCTGGCAAGTAAGCAACGGCCCGTTTGCGGGCCTGCCCTCACCGACACAAAAAAACTGGACCTTGCTGCTGCAAGGCCTGAATCTGCACGATGATGCCGCCGACCAGCTGTTGCGCCGGTTCCGCTTCATCCCGGACGCCCGGCTGGATGATTTGATGGTCAGCTATGCCAGCGATGGCGGCGGCGTTGGCCCCCATTTCGATTCCTACGATGTATTCCTGCTGCAGGCTCAGGGACGGCGCCGCTGGCGCATCGGCGCCCAGACGGATTTGACGCTGGTCGAAGGAGCGGCCCTGAAAATCCTCAAAAATTTCGAACCTGAAGAAGAGTTAGTACTGGCCCCGGGGGACATGCTGTACCTGCCGCCGCACTATGCCCACGATGGCGTGGCACTGGGTGAATGCATGACTTACTCGATCGGCTTTCGCGCGCCTTCCTTTCAGGAACTGGGCGAAGCCTTCCTGCAGTTCATGGCGGACTCTATCGACCTCCCCGGACGCTACGCCGATCCGGATCTGGCGGTCAGCAAACGACCCGCCGAAATCAGCCGCGCCATGTTGACACGAGTGGCGACCGAATTGAACAAAGTGCGCTTCACGCCGGACGATATTGCGATTTTTCTGGGCCAATATCTGTCCGAGCCGAAGGCCAGTGTTTTCTTCGACAGGCCAGCGCAAGCGATGAGCCTCACGCGCTTCTTGCGGGCCGCCGGAAAACACGGTGTGCGACTGGTGCGTAAAACGCAAATGCTACACAGCGGCAAGCACCTGTTCATCAACGGCGAATCGTTCGACATGAGCCGCGCCGACCAAGCCGCCTTGTGCCAACTCGCCAACTTACGCTGTCTGGACGGCGCGACAGTGGCCGCTGCTTCGGACGATGTCAAACAGGCGCTGCACGTCTGGTATCAGGACGGCTGGCTGGCGTTGCCCTCAGACCTCCCGTAAGAGCTGCGCAGATGAAATATTTGCGTATGCCGGCAAGCAAGGCAGGGATTTTCGCCAAGGCGCGGCATTCGCGATATACAGCCGTGATCGTTGCTTCACCGCTCGGCAACTGGTCATTTTCCAAACGCGCATGTGCTGCTCGAAAAGATGTTGATACGAGCGCGTTTATACATCTGTAGCGCCTTTACATCTGGTTACTTAAAGGTAAATTCTTTCCCGCTTGACAAATGGAATTCAGCTATAATCATGGGCTGGAAAGTTTTCGTTTTATCGCATTGCAGTATGTTGAACAATTACGACGAAAACGTTCTGGGAGCGATAATTACCGGTAATTATTAATCGCAAATTTGAACATCATTAAGGAAGATTCATGAAAAAGACACTATTGATCGCTGCTCTGCTGGCCGTTGCACTGTCCGCCTGCGGCAAAAAAGAAGAAGCTGCCGCTCCTGTAGCAGCACCTGCTGCAGAAGCTCCTGCTGCCACCCCTGCTCCTGCTGAAGCCGCACCTGCCGCTCCGGCCGCAGATGCCGCTCCTGCTGCTGACGCTGCTGCCGCCGCTCCGGCTGCTAGCGATGCCGCTCCTGCTGCTGACGCTGCTGCCGCTGCCCCGGAAGCATCCAAGTAAGCACAGCTACAAAAGCACCACGCATGCAAAAAAAGCCGACCTGTGAGTCGGCTTTTTTGTTATGCGACCTTCACCATTGACCGCCAAGCCAGCAACATCCATTCGTTTCCGCCATGGCCATTCATGCGGCCTTGCCCTTCCCCGCCGGCATGCAAATTTCACTCTCGAGCAATATCCGTTTACGTTCCACGCCCCAGCGATAGCCGGCCAGGCTGCCATCGTTGCGCACTACCCGATGACATGGAATGGCAACCGCCAACGCATTGGCAGCGCAAGCCTGCGCCACCGCTCGCACCGCACGCGGGGCACCAATCCGATTGGCAATGTCCGTATAGCTGGCCGTCTGACCGGAAGGAATTTCGCGCAGAGCCTGCCAAACACGCTGTTGAAAGGCGGTCCCTCTGATATCTAGCGGCAAATCCAGGCCGATGCGCGGCGCTTCGACAAAGCCGACGACTTGGGCCACCAACTGCTCAAATCCAGCATCGCCGCCGATCAGGCTGGCATGCGGAAAGCGATCTTGCAAATCGTGCGCAAGCTGCTGAGGATCGTCGCCCAGCAGAATGGCACAAATACCGCGCTCGCTTTGCGCCACCAGAATCGAACCAAGCGAGCATTCGCCAACCGCGAACCTGATTTCCGTATTGCTGCCGCCGGTACGATAACTAGCGGGCGTCATGCCCAATACCTGATTCGAGCTTTCATAGAAACGGCTATTGGAATGGTAGCCGGCGTCAAAAATCGCTGCCGTCACCGTGCTGCTCGCGCCAAGTTGATTACGCAAGCGCTGTTCGCGGCGCGCCATTGCATATTGCCGTGGTGTCAAGCCAGTCACTTCCTTGAACAGCCGGTGAAAGTGATGCGGGCTTACGCCGACGCGCGTTGCCAATTCGTTCAGGTGCGGCATTTGCTCCGCTTCCTCAATCACGCGGCAGGCTGTGGTGACCTTGGCTACATATTGTTCCATCCGCGACGGCCGGTTGGGCATGCATCGCTTGCAGGGACGAAAGCCTGCTCGTTCGGCGTCTTCACAGCTGGCGTAAAAACTGACATTTTCCGGACGCGCTAGCCGAGCGGTACATGAAGGGCGGCAATACACACCGGTGCTTTTCACCGCGTAATAAAAACTGCCGTCCATGCGCGGGTCTTTGGCGATGATGGCGGCCCAGCGCGGATCGCTCAAGGTCGCCGCCGCCAACTGACTCTTTCTTTCCGACGCGCTCATCACAAACTCCTGCCAAGGTGTTGATCGTGATTAGCAGTTTAGCGGCCGCCTGCGGCACGCGCACTCCGTTCCTTGCTTTCCAATTCATCACTTATATGTGTCTTGCCGGTGACCGCATCAAGCCATGTTGATCCAGTCGAATCCTTCCTGCTGGCCGGCAATCCGTATATCGGTATTCGTTGCGCGGATTCCGAGGCTACGCGACAAGGCGGCACGCGCCAGTTCCGGCAAATTATTGCGCTGACTTAAATGGGCGCCGATGACGGTTTTCAGACGCGACTGATCCATTGCCGCCAGTATTTCGGCGCTGGTGTCGTTGGATAAGTGTCCGTACGCGCCACCAATGCGCCGCTTGAGCGATGGTGGATAGGTAGAGGCGGCCAGCATTTGAGCATCGTGATTGCATTCCAGCACCAGCGCGTCGCAGGCTGCCAGCGCTGCCAGCAAGTGCGGCGTCGATTGTCCGGCATCGGTCAGAACACCTAGCTTCATGTGACCATCACTGGCCACGTACTGCACCGGTTCGCGCGCGTCATGCGGCACGGTGTACGGCATGAATTCAAGGTCGCCCAGCACCAAGCGCTCGCCGTCGCGGCAAAAATTCAAATCAACGCCGTCGCAATCGCGCTGGACGGCGGACCAGGTGCCGAAAGTCAGCCATACTGGGATCTGGTGACGCCGCGCAAACTTGAAGACGCCGCCGACGTGATCCTGATGCTCATGGGTGACGACGATGGCGGTGAGCTCGGCCGGCATGACGCCCAGCTTGGCTAGGCGACGCTCGGTTTCGCGAATGGCGAAGCCGCAATCCAGCATGACGGTGCTGCGGGTAGTACCGGACGCACCCGAAATCAATAGTGCGTTGCCCTCGCTCCCGCTACCCAGGCTGGCAAACTTCAATGGCGACTGTCCGGCGCGCCAGGCGCGCCCTCCCGGTTGCGTTATTTCAATTGGTCATTCAGTAATGCCAGGATCTTGTCGGCGATGGCTGACTTCTCCGGCTGCCCTTGGTCGCTCAAGACTGCGACCCGGCTGATGGCATTCGTGTCGCGTACCGAGATCCGGTAACGCACCGCCGATTTTTCCTTGTCCTTGTCGGAACCGAATGAAAACCAGCGCGCCAGAATACCCTTGTCGTTCTTTTTATCCTTGGCGTCCTGGCCCTGATCGACATAGCGGACAAAATACAGACCCTGGCTACGGTCGCGATCGACCACGGTAAAGCCAACTCGATCCAGCGCCAGACCGACGCGGCGCCAGGCGCGATCAAAGCTTTCATCGACGTCGATATAACCGCCGTTGCTATCCTTGACCAGCTTGGCACGCGCCTTCTGCGCCGGCGCATTGGTCACCATCGCCTGCGCCCGACTATGTTCCGCCCCCAGGCGCACCATCAGACGGCCCAGGAATTCGGCTTCCAGCTCCGGATCGGGCTGGCGCGGGGTCCAGACGGTGGTGTCCTTCTGCTGTCCGACCAGAACCTCTTCGGCGCCACGATGGCTGATGTAGATTTCGGTGGTGCCATCGGCGCCACGTTCCAGACGGGTACGGAATTTGTCGCGTTCGCCGGTCGAATACAGTGAATCAAGCGCTTTGCCGAGCGTACTGCGAATCAGGTCGAGCGGAATCTTGGCACGATTTTCGGCCCAGTCGGTTTCCATCACACCCGATTGCGGCGAATCGAGGCTGATCAAAAAGCCCGAATCCTGCCAGAAATCCTTGATTTCCGGCCACAATTGTTCCGGCGTTTGCTTGATTACCAGCCAGCGCTGCGTGCCGTCGCGTTCGATCCGCATATCTGGCATCGCCTTGGGCGCAATCACGGCAGCATTCGGCTTGCTGCCCTGCTGCAGGTTAAAGCCGGAGGCGGTCGCCGTACCGCGGCTGGCTTCCGGGATCGCATAACGGTTTTCCCGCTGCAGCTGCGTCAGGTCTGGCGGGATTTCCAGCGTGGGCGCCTTGCCGGCACTTTTGTAATCGATGCGCCCCGGTTGCATCAGGGAGTTCAATGAGTTACAGCCAGCCAGTCCAGCCAGCGCCAGCGCACAGAAGATGCCACGAGAAGTGATGCCGCTTTGAGCCATATGAAGGTTCTTCCGGATAATCATGTCGATACTGAATGGGTTAATGCAGACGGCAGGTGCCGGCCTGCTCAAGCGGGGCTTATTGTAATACACCAGCCTCGCGCAAAGCAGCACGCACGGTCTCGTGATACGGCGTCGCGAGCGGCACCAGCGGCAGCCGGATGCCCGATTGCATGCGCCCCATTTCGGTCAATGCCCATTTGACCGGCAGCGGGTTGGGTTCGACGAACAGTTTGGTATGCAAAGGCAGCATCCGATTATTGACGGCAATCGCTTCAGCTACGTCGCCGTTGATAGCTGCCATGCATAATGCATGCATGGCGCGCGGAGCGACATTGGCTGTCACCGAGATATTGCCGCGCGCGCCGCACAACATCAGCGCCATGGCGGTCAGGTCATCACCGGAATACACCGCAAACGAATTCGGAATCTGGCGCAGCAATTCGGTGCCGCGGCCGATATTGCCGGTGGCATCCTTGACGCCGATAATCCCCGGCACTTGCGCCAGGCGCAGGATGGTGTCATTGCTCATGTCGGCCACGGTGCGGCCCGGGACGTTGTATAAAATGACCGGCAAGTCGACCGCTTCGGCGATTTTCCTAAAATGCTGGAACATCCCCTCCTGGGTCGGCCGGTTGTAGTACGGCACCACCTGCAGCGAGGCGTCGGCCCCTACTTTCTTTGCATAGTGGGTCAATTCGATCGCTTCCGCGGTGGAATTGCCGCCGGTGCCGGCAATCACCGGAATCCGTCCGGCCACATGTTCGACCGCGACCTTGATCAGTTCGCAGTGCTCGTCAACGGTTACGGTCGGCGATTCGCCGGTGGTACCGACGATGACAATGCCATCGGTGCCTTCCGCGACATGCCAGTCGATCAGCTTGCGCAAGCAGGGGAAATCGATGCTGCCGTCCGTGTGCATGGGGGTGACGATTGCAACTATGCTGCCCTGAATCATGATGATGGAGCGAAGAATATAAAGGTTTGATTGTAGCGGATCACTCGTACCCGTGGCGCAACTCGAACCGAATATGGCATCAAATCCGTGCTGAGGCCGGCCCTCGGCCGAGCGAATCTGGGCGCACGGCACAAATGCGCTGCACCATTGCCGGCTTTGGTCCAGTAAGCTGCCCTTGCTCAAAGGCCACGATCTGCAAAGCCTGTGGGGCTGCCGAACGCGCCAATTCCAGCAGCTCGTCCGGCATCAACAAGAAAGCAGGATTCGACGGCTTGCCGTAACGTTCGTTGCCCCGCGCAAAGGTTTCGTAAATCAGCACGCCGTCCGGCGCCAAGGCCGCTACTAAGGGCTCCAGCAACGGTCGATACAAGTAATTGGTGACTACGATGCCGGCAAAGCGCCCCGGCTGCAGCGGCCAGTCGGCTCCCTCCGCTGCCAAGCTGCTTTCCAGATCGAATTGCAAGGTACGAATAGTGCCGTCGCCCAGTCCAGACAGCGCCACACCATCCCGGTCCACCGCCAGCACCGGATGCCCCAGCGCTGCCAGTAGTCGTGCATGGCGACCACGACCGCAGGCGAGGTCGAGCACCTCGCCTGCCGGAATCAGGCCGGCGAACCGTACCACCCACGGCGATGGCGCGTCGTCATTGTGCAGGGCCATGGCGGGCTGCCCGCTCAACTATAGCCCAACCCCATCGCCTCGCGCACGTCGCGCATGGTGTCCTGCGCCAACTTGCGCGCATGGTCGCAACCATCAGCGACGATTGCGCGCACCAGCGATGGATCGTCCAGATATTGCTGGGCCCGTTCGTGCATCGGCTCCTGTTCCTTGATGATGGCGTCGATCACCGGCTGCTTGCATTCGAGGCAGCCAATGCCAGCGCTGGTGCAGCCTTTCCATACCCAGTCCTGGGTCGCCTGGTCGGAATACACCTTGTGGAATTGCCACACCGGGCATTTTTCCGGATTGCCCGGATCGCTGCGCCGGACCCGCGCCGGGTCGGTCTGCATGGTGCGAATCTTCTTGGTCACCGATTCCTTGTCTTCGCGCAGTGCAATCGCATTGCCGTAGCTTTTCGACATCTTGCGCCCATCCAGCCCTGGCAGGCGCGACGCTTCCGTCAGCAACGCCTGCGGCTCGGAGAGGATCAGCTTGCGGCTGCCTTCCAGGTAGCCGAACAGCCTTTCGCGGTCGATCATGGACAGGTTTTGCGCATCGTCCAGCATCGCCTTGGCTTGTTCGAGCGCTTCTTCCTTGCCCTGCTCCTGGTATTCGGTGCGCAATTCGTTGTACAGCTTGCTGCGCTTGCTGCCGAGCTTTTTCACCGCGTCGCGCGCCTTTGTCTCGAAATCCTTTTCCTTGCCGTACAGGTGATTAAAGCGGCGCGCGATCTCGCGCATCATTTCGATGTGCGGAATCTGGTCGTCGCCGACCGGCACGTGGCTGGCGCGGTACAGCAGCACGTCAGCCGCCATCAGCAACGGATAGCCCAGGAAGCCGTAGGTGGTCAGGTCCTTGTGCGCCAGGTTTTCGATCTGATCCTTGTAGGTCGGCACCCTTTCCAGCCAACCCAAGGGCGTGCCCATCGACAGCATCAGGTGCAACTCGGCGTGCTCCAGCACGCGCGACTGGATGAACAGGGTCGATTGCGACGGGTCGACGCCGGCCGCCAGCCAGTCGATCAACATGTCCCAGGTGCTGTGTTCGATCTGGGTCGGATCGTCGTACTGCGTGGTCAGCGCATGCCAATCGGCGACGAAAAACAGGCAGGGCAATTCGGATTGCAGCTTGACCCAGTTCTTCAGGGCGCCATGGAAATGGCCAAGGTGCAGCGCGCCGGTGGGACGCATGCCGGAAACAACGCGATCAGGATACATAGTGATGAATTAAGTCAGTAGGAACTTCAGGGGGAAAATCACGACTTGCAGCAAACCGTTGGCGACCATCATCACCGGCAACATCCAGTAGCCGAGCACCTTCAGAAACATCAGGACAATGATAATGACAAAACCGTATGGCTCCAATTGGGCGAATTTATAGGCGTACTGATGCGGCAGGATACCGGTCAGGATACGGCCGCCATCCAGCGGTGGAATCGGGAACAGATTAAAGGCAAAGATCACCAGATTGGTCAGCACGCCGGCCTGCGCCATGCGCATGAAAAACGCCTCATCCAGGTTCAGCGCCGTCAGCAATAGCGCCAGCACCATCCACATCAGCGCCATCACCAGGTTGGCGGCCGGCCCGGCCAGCGCCACCCACGCCATCTGCTTCTTCGGGTTGCGCAACTTGCTGAATTCGACCGGCACCGGCTTGGCATAGCCGAACAGGAAAGGGCTGCCAATGAAATACAGCACGATCGGGATCAGCAGAGTGCCGACCGGGTCGATGTGCCGCACCGGGTTCAGGCTCATCCGCCCTTGCAGGTAGGCGGTCGAGTCGCCGAAATACTTGGCCGCGTAGGCATGCGCAGCTTCATGCAGCGTGATCGCGAACAGGATGGGCAAGGCATAAACCGCAAAGGTCTGGATCAGATCATTCATGCATGGATTTTATCAGAGGGGTAAATCGTGCCGAACGGCGGCGAGCGGAACCCCCGGGGATATTGCCGGAGCCCCAGGAATATCGGCATGAGCCGGAGTATAGTCAAAATCACATCATTTTCGCAATATATCATTGCGACTTCAAAAATACTGATGCGGGTATAGGGATATTACCGTTACAGGCCAAACAATGCCGGATCGCCACGCCCGCGCCGGATCAGTTCCGGCTCGGCCCCGGTCAGGTCGATCACCGTGGTCGGCTGCAAGCCGCAGGCACCGCTGTCAATCACCAGCTCGATCTGCTTGCCGAGCCGCTCGCGCACTTCATCGGGGTCGGTCAGCGCGTCTTCCTCGCCTGGCAAGATCAGGGTCGTGCCAAGCAGCGGCTGCGCCAGTTCTTCCAGCAGCGCCCGCGCCACCTTGTGCTGCGGCACGCGCAAGCCGATGGTCTTGCGCGACGGATGGGAGAGGCGGCGCGGCACTTCCCTGGTGGCTTCCAGGATGATCGTGTAAGTGCCAGGTGTGGCCGCTTTCAGCAGCCGATACTGGCGATTGTCCACCTGGGCGTACACTGCGAGTTCGCTCAGATCGCGGCACAGCAGCGTCATGTGGTGCTTGTCGTCGACATCCCGAATCCGCCGCAGCCGTTCGACCGCCTCCTTGTTATCCAGCTGGCACACCAGCGCGTAGCAGGAATCGGTCGGCAGCGCCACGATGCCGCCGGCGTTGATGATCTGCGCCGCCTGCTTCAGCAGCCGCAATTGTGGATTATCGGGATGG
>DATJCV010000197.1:0-2899 GCA_035497775.1 Burkholderiaceae bacterium
GCAAGCCAGTCCGAAAACCCGTGGTTCGGTCATCCTGCAAATCCAGCGAACGCTGGCCAGCGCCAAGGACAAGGCAGCCGCGTTTTCGATGCTGGATGCGCTGGTGACACCCTACCTGGCACTACCCGAAGCGCATCTGGCCCTGGCCCAGGCAGCCTTTTCGAATGGCGATGGCGCCCGCGCAATGCAAGAGGCGCAACTGGCAATCAGCGCCAAGCCAGACTCCGAATTGGCGGTTTTGACGCTGGCCCAGGTAGCGCCTGACAAGACCGCAGCGACCCAAGCCCTGGCCACTTTCCTGCAACGCTACCCGAAAGCGCGCGAAGTACGGATTGCCTACGCCCGCCTGCTGACCGAACAGAAACTGTATGAGCAGGCGCGCGGCGAATTCAATACCTTGCTGAAAACCGACCCGAAGGATTTGACCAGCTTGTTCGCGCTCGGCATCTTGAGCGCCCAGCTTGACGATTATCGCGGCGCCGAGCGCTACCTGACGTCCTATATCCAGATCCTGACCGCGCAACCAGATGAAGCGCGCGACCCGACCCAGGCGCTGCTACTGCTGGCGCAGCTCGCACAGGATCGCAAGGACACTGACGCCGCCCTCAAATGGCTGGGCCAGATCGAACCCGGACCAGCCTATCTCAGCGCCCAGATACGGAGCGCGCAACTGGTCGCGGCGCGCGGCCAGATCGATGCAGCACGCAAGATGCTGGCTGAAATCCCTACCGACGGCGAGCGCGAACAAACCCAGGTGACGCTGACTGAAGGCCAGATCCTGCGCGACGCCGGGCGCGTGCCGGAAGCGCTGGCGCTGCTGCAAAACGCGCTGCAACGCGCGCCGGACAACACCGACCTGCTGTACGACTATGCGATGCTGGCCGAAAAACTCGACAAGCTCGAGGCCATGGAAAAGGCGCTGCGCAAGATC
The DNA here is from genome assembly GCA_035497775.1 of Burkholderiaceae bacterium. GTDB lineage: Bacteria > Pseudomonadota > Gammaproteobacteria > Burkholderiales > Burkholderiaceae_D > DATJCV01. The sequence continues at coordinate 932 of DATJCV010000197.1, forward strand.
ATCGAGCTGGCGCCGAAGAATCAGCACGCCTACAACGCCCTCGGCTACTCGCTGGCGGAGCGCAACCTGCGGCTGCCGGAAGCGCTGCAACTGATCGAAACCGCACTGCGGCTGGCGCCGGACGATCCCTTCATCCTCGACAGCATGGGCTGGGTGCAGTACCGGCTCGGCAAGCTGCCGGAGGCGGAAAAATATCTGCAGCGCGCCTATGCGTTGCAACCGGACGCCGAAATCGGCGTCCATCTGGGCGAAGTGCTATGGGTCAAGGGCCAGCGCGACGCCGCCGAAAAACTATGGCGTGACGCCCGCACCAAGGACCCGCAAAACGACGCGCTGAAAAACACCCTCGCGCGGCTGCAGGTACAACTCTGAGTGGGAGCGCCGGCAAGTTGGCACACTTCTTTCATTACTGCTCCCTGTATTTTCCATAACGACAGAAATACAGGCGAAATCAGCTTGTTTTTAACCATACTCCCTCTCATGAATTTTTTTATCCCGGCATGATGACGACAGTTTCTAGGTTCGCCGCCACTCGCCGACGATTCCAGCGCAGCGCAGCCGCACTGATCGCCCTGCTGCTGGCCGGCTGCGCCAGCCTGGCACCGCCGCCAGCCGGCGGCCCAGCACCGGCGCCGAGCTACCGGAACACCATCGACCTCGGTGGCCGCCTATCGGTGCGCTACCGGCAAAACGGCAGGGATGAAGCAATTCACGGCAGCTTCACCTGGACCCAGGCGCCGCAGCGTACCGAACTCATTCTGTTGTCGCCACTGGGCCAGACCCTCGCCCGTATCGAAGTCACGCCGGCCGCCGCCACCCTGACCCAGGCCAATCAACCGCAGCGAACAGCGGCCGATGTCGACGCGCTGGCCAGCCAGTCGCTCGGCTGGCCGTTGCCGGTAGCGGGCTTGCGCGACTGGCTCCAGGGCTTCGTGACTACCGTCGACGGCCAGCGCCAAGCGGTGCCACGCACGCCCGGCGCGATGGTGCAGAGCGATGGCTGGCGCATCCAATATACCGACTGGGCGGACGACGGCGACTACGCAGCGGTGCGCCCCAAGCGGATCGACCTTGAGCGCAACGGCGCGCCCGGGGGCAACGGCGCAGACCCGGTCGCGATTCGCATCGTGATCGATAACTGGCACTGATACTGGCACCCGCTGCATCATGCCAATCATCCTGAACGACTGCCCGGCCCCGGCCAAACTGAACCTTTTCCTGCATGTAGTGGGCCGTCGCGCCGACGGCTACCACTTGCTGCAAACGGTATTTCAACTGCTTGACCACGGCGACCTGCTGCATTTCGAACGGCGCGTCGACGGCGTCATTCACCGCGCCACGGCACTGGCCGGCGTACCCGAAGAGAGCGATTTATGCGTGCGGGCCGCACGGCTGCTGCAGGCCAGCGCCGTCGCCCGCGGCTGGCCCGTTGCCGGCGCCAATATCGCGCTCGACAAGCGCCTGCCGCAAGGCGGCGGCCTGGGCGGCGGCTCGTCGGATGCGGCAACTACACTGATCGCCTTGAATCGCCTGTGGGAAACCGATTTTTCGCGGGCCGAATTGATGGCGCTCGGGCTGCAGCTAGGGGCCGACGTGCCGTTTTTCCTGTGTGGCGGCAACGCCTTTGCCGAAGGAGTGGGCGAGGCGCTGCAGGTGCTGGAAACGCCGGCACGCTGGTTTGTGGTGATCGAGCCGGGCGTTGCGATTCCGACTGCGGCAATATTTGGCGCCACGGAATTGACAAGGGATTCCAAACCCGTCAAAATAACGGACTTTTCCAGAAGCCCAGAAAGTTTCGGGAAAAACGACCTGCAAGTCGTGGCCAGTCAGCGCTTTCCGGTTGTCGCCGAGGCCATACAATGGCTGTCTGCGCACGGAAATGCGAGAATGACCGGTTCCGGCGCCTGTGTTTTTTGTCCGTTCGCGGATGAGTCGCAAGCGGACCAGGTGCTCAGGCAGGTACCGCCT
>DATJCV010000198.1:0-13502 GCA_035497775.1 Burkholderiaceae bacterium
CGGGCGCTGTTCGCCGTGACAAAACTGGTTCTTAACCTGCGCGACCACGCTCAACAATGCCGTGGCGCAAGATGTGTCCTTAGAGCCTATCCCAGTAGGACTATAGGAAGGGAAATTGTGGAGTAAATAGCGGTCCAACCCCATGTTGAAACAGGAGGTTGAACATGGGCATGGTCAAGCAAGACGACGGCTGGCGGTTGCCGGACAGACTGTGGACACAAATGGAGCCGCTTTTACCGCCACGCAAACCGCATCCCTTGGGATGCCATAAGCCGCGGGTGAGCGACCGTGCCGCCATGGACGCCATATTGTTCGTGCTGCGCACGGGTTGCCAATGGAATGCGTTGAACGGGACTGACATTTGCTCGAGCAGTTCGGCGCATCGCCGTTTTCAGGAATGGGGGGAGGCTGGCGTGTTCGAGGAGTTCTGGATGCATGGCTTACTGAATGCGGGGGCGTTACGGGAAATCGACTGGACCTGGCTGGCGTTGGATGGGGCGATGACGAAAGCGCCGCTGGGAGGGGAAAAAAACCGATCCCAATCCTACGGATCGCGGCAAAGGCGGCGTCAAGCGCAGCCTGCTGACGGACGCGCACGGGATACCGCTGGCGATCATCATTGACGGCGCCAACCGTCATGACATGAAGCTGGCCAAGCCGACGCTGGAATCACTGGAAGTAGATCGGCCATCATTGCTTGTGGGGTGGCCGCAAGGGCTGTGTCTGGACAAAGGATATGACTATCCGCCGATACAGCAGCTTGCCGTCGAACTGGGCTATCGGCCGCACATGCGCTCACGCGGTGAGGAAATGCAGCAGCGGCAGGCCGGACAGAAAGCGCGTCGCTGGGTGGCGGAGCGTACGCACAGCTGGCTGAACCGGTTTCGCGGCTTGCTGATCCGCTGGTCCAAGAAAGCGAAGAACCATCTCGCGTTCCTGCATCTGGCCTGCGGCATCATCACCTGGCGAATCATCGGCCTACTGGGATAGGCTCTTAGTCCAGTTTGGCTGGATCCTTTTGGAAGCGGTTTGCACCCACCCAAAGAAGCGCCTAAACCCTTGGCCTTCAGGGCAAGATTTCAAACCGAAGTTGGTTTTAGGATGAACACAGGCAAGACACTGTTCGCCCAACTCATGGATTTCCTGCCTTGGACAACCTTCGCCCGGTACGCCACACGCTACGGCGACGGCAATTTTATTTTGCTGGCTGGAAATGATTCCAGAATGCTATCCTCTCCAGGGCGAAGGGCATTCTTCGCCGTCTTTTATGGAGAGCCAATATGGAACACCGTGTACGAATCCAAGTGCTTGCTGCGCTGGCCGTATTTGCGTTTGGCAATACGTTTGCTGCCGAGACTCACTCGGGGCGCGCATCCGCCAACGCGGCACAAAGCGGTAGCCATGCAAGTGCGAGCGCCGCGCATAGCGTAGCGGCTTCGGGGCAGGTTACTTCGGCGCTGTCGGCGGCGCCCTTGTCGGTCGCTGGCGTCACGCTCAACGCGGCCGGCACCATCAGCGCTGCGGGAGCGCGGGATTCCATGAGGGCCGCAAAAGCGCCGATCGGTACGCCCTTGCCCGTAACGGATGAAGTCATTACCGTCATGCCGCCCAACGAGGCTCTGCAGCAGAAGAGCAAAGCCGAGAAACCGTAAACCTTTCTTTCCACGCCCGATGCAGGGCCAAGTCCTCGTGAGGATTTTTCATGAAACACTTACTGCGTTTTCCCCTCTTTCCGTTGGTGGTGATGGCATTCGCCGCGAATGTCTGGGCAAGCAGTTTCAGTTCCAGCAGCAGCCAGGCGGGCGAGGAAATCCACTTCAAGCCTGGGGAGATCATCGCCTTTGCCAAGAAGGTGGAACGGACCATGGGAGAAAAGGGCGCACGCGTGGCGATCCTTGCGCGAATGGGGCGTCCCGCTTCCGAACTGCCCGAGGGGATGCACTTCACCCACGTCGGGTTTGCGGTGTATTCATCGATCACGACCAGCGATGGCAGATCGGTTCCGGGCTATGCCATCTACAACCTCTACCAACGAGATGGGCGCCCGGATATCAGCGATCTGGTGAACGACTACCCGGTCGATTTCTTCGCTGGCGTTGCCCAACTGGAAGCGGGAGTACTCATTCCCTCGCCCGACCTGCAACAGAAACTTCTGGATGTCATTGCTTCACCGACATACGCGGCATTGCATGAACCGCACTATTCGGTGATTGCCAATCCGTACACCTTGGGCCGGCAAAACTGCACAGAATTCACCCTTGACGTCATCAATGCGGCCATGTACGGAACGTCCGACATCAACGTCATCAAGGCCAAGGAAAAGGAGAGCTTCGTTGCACAGCCCGTGAACGTGAGTCCGTTGAAACTTATTTTCGGCAGCATGTTGAGCGCGGAAGTCTCGACTTCGGACCAGTCAGGTCAGCCAGTCACCGCGACGTTCGAGCGAATCGCGGAATACCTGGCGCAATACGACAAGGGTTCATCGGTCCTTACCGTCCTGCCGTGAGCGGCGCGATGACTTGTCGTCCTGTCATGGACGTGTGCTTTCGCGTCCTGACGGCGGCTCTGCTCTCCCTGGTCATCGGCGGGGCGAGCGCCGCCACTTTCAGCGGAAATCCAGGCGCCGGGGGGCCACCATCCCGCTTTTCGGCCGAGGAAATCATCCGTTTTGCGAAGAAAGTAGAACGGGTTCTCGGGGAAAAGGGGGCGCGCGTCGCACTAGTAAGTCGAGTCGGACGGCCGCCTGCGGAGATGCCGCAAGGGATGTATTACACCCACGTGGCATTCGCCGTCTATTCGGACGTCCCTACCCGCGATAACAGGGTGCTGCGCGGATATGCGATGTTCAACGAGTACCAGAACGATGATCGTCCCGACACAAGCGCGCTAGTGCAGGACTATCCGGTAGATTTTTTCGCGGGCGTTGCCGGACTTGAGGCGGGGATCATCATTCCATCGCCAGTGCTGCAACAAAGGCTACTCGATGTCATTGCGTCCCCCACCTACGCCGCGCTGCACGAACCGCGTTATTCCGCGATTGCGAACCCTTACACCTTGGGCAGGCAAAACTGCACCGAATTCGTGCTCGATGTACTCTTCGCCGCGATCTACCAGACTGCCGACGTGCAGGTCATCAAGGCTAACGAGAAAGCTTTCTTCGTGGCCCAGCCGGTTAACGTGAGCCCACTGAAGCTGTTGCTTGGAAGCATGTTCACTGTGGAAATTTCGCTTGCCGATCAGTCTGACTCTCCCGTGACCGCCACTTTCGAGAAAATCGGCGATTTTCTCGGGAAATACGATGCGGGAGTAGAGGTATTTACGGTAAAGGCCGACTGATTCCCCCGGAGGCATCTGCACAAGCTAAGGGCCAGCGTATTTCTGTGTGATCGAGTTCGCCATATACTCACGTTTACAACCCCAATTCCCGCAGGAAAATTACCGGGAATTTATCGATACTCCCATAAAATGCTTGAGAGTGGCGGCTTGGCGGCTGGCCGACGATCTGCAGCTCCTGCAACAGCGGCAGGCAGTCGGATGGCTTGCCTTCCTTGTCCTCGCTGGCCATCGGCACCAGCAGCGGGCGATCGACGAGAACGGCCCCAGTTCGCCCACTTCGGCCTTGATCGCGACCGGGGTCAGGTTGACCATGGTCTTTTGAATGAACTCATTCATTTCCTGCACATTCCCGTCGATGCAGGAAAGCGCGATGCCGGCCGCCAGGCCGATGGCGATCATTTTCACTTTCTCTCCCTCGATTGATTGGTGTACGGCGCCATGACAACCGGCGCCTCGCGTCCCGGCCGACCGGCAAGCCGGAATCGCCGGCGCAACCATTGAATGTGCTTGCCGGCTTCTGTTCCAGCCGACGCACGAGGCGGCCACCGGCCGCAGCCACTACAATCACGTCCACGCCGCAAGCCGCCAACCGCATCGGGAAAGACTGAATTCATGAGTAGCACACGCAAACCGCTGGACGGCCTGGCCGTCGGCACCATGCTGATCCTGTGCCTGTGCTGGGGCTTGCAGCAGGTGGCGGTCAAGGCCGCCGCGCCCAGCGTCAACCCGATCCTGCAGATCGGCGCCCGCTCGGCGCTGGCGGCGCTGATGGTCGGGCTGCTGATGCTGTGGCGCGGGCCGCGGCTGTCGCTGCGCGACGGCACCGTGTGGCCGGGCATCGTCACCGGCCTGCTGTTCGCGCTGGAATTTTTTTGCGTGGCGATCGCGCTGATGTACACCACCGCCTCGCACGTCTCGGTGTTCCTGTATACCGCGCCGATCTTCCTGGTGCTGGGCCTGCATTGGCTGGTGCCGGGCGAACGCATGGCGCCGCGCCAGTGGTGCGGCGTGCTGCTGGCCTTCGCCGGCATCGCGCTGGCGTTTGCCGACGGCTTCGGCGGCCCGGCAACGACCTGGCAAACGCTGCTGCTGGGCGACGGCATGGCGGTGGCCGGCGGCATCCTGTGGGCCGCCACCACGCTGACGATCCGCGCCACCGCGCTGTCGGAGGCGGCACCCACCACGACGCTCCTGTACCAGCTCGGCATCGCCGGCGTGATCCTGGTGGCACTGCCGCTGGCGGCCGGCAATGCGGTCGTCACGCCGATCGGCACACTGGCCTGGGCCAGCCTGATCTTCCAGACGGTAGTGGTCGGCTTCGCCAGCTTCCTGGCCTGGTTCTGGCTGCTGCGCCGCTACCTGACCTCGCGGCTGTCGGTCTTTTCATTCCTGACGCCGCTGTTCGGGGTCGCCTTCGGCGTGCTGCTGCTGGACGACCCGGTCGGGCTGGGCTTCGGCGGCGGCACGCTGCTGGTGATGGCCGGCATCGTGCTGGTCAACCTGCGCAGCCGCTGAAGCGCCCGGCAGCGCCTTCCCCGGCGCCGACACCAGCGCCACGCCGGCGCAGGTAACGGCGATGCCGGCGATGCTGAGCCAGGCCGGCACCACGCCATACATCAGCCATTCCAGCAGCACGGCGATGATCGGCGTCAGGAAGAACAGGCTGGTGACGCGCGTGGCGTGGCCGCGCCGCATCAACAGATGCAGCGCGTTGACCGCCAGAATCGAGGCGAACACCACCAGGAAGGCAATCGAGCCCAGCAGCGACCAGCTCCAGCGTACCGCGAAGCCTTCGACTCGCCACGCCAGCGGCAGCAGCACCAGCAGCGACGCCGTGAACTGGATCAGCGAGGCGCTGCGCAGATCGACCGCCGGGCAAAACACTCTCTGATACAAGGTGCCGCCGGTAATCGCCAGCAGCGAAATGCCGACCGCCATCAGGCTGGCGCCGGAGGCGGCCTGGAAGTTGAGCTTGTGCCACACTACCAGCGCCACGCCCAAGAGGCCGAGGCCGATCCCCAGCCATTGCGCCAAACGCAGCCGCTCACCCATCAGCCGGGATGCGAAGACTGCCGTCAGCAGCGGCTGGGTTGCCAGCAATAAGGCAGTGATCCCGGCCGACATGCCGAGGTATTGCGCATAGTGGCTGCCGCTCAGATTGACCGCATGCATCAGAAGGCCGGCGACGCAGATATGGAAAAGTTCGCGGCCGTTGCGCGGCCAGCACGCTCGCGCCAGCAACAGCCATGGAATCAGGCAGGCGACGCCGAACAGGTAGCGCAGGGACAGGAAGGTGAATGGCGGCGCATCCTGCATGCCGGCCTTGCTGGCCAGGTAGCCGGAACCCCAGACCAGCACGAAGAACCAGGCCAGCAGGCTGTCGCGGCGATTGGCGGCGGAAAGCGGCGGCATCAGACGCCAGCGGCTTGGATTGCAGTGGAGAAGCCGGTCATGGTCGTCTCGTGATGGCCGTTGCCCGTGGGGCGCGGCGCGCAGAAAAACTCTGATTCTACCGCGCATGCGAAGGCCGAATTACACTGTGCTCTTTCAACGGCCGGAGCCGTGACATGCCACGCAAGGTGTTCTGGGAAGACCCCTACCAAACCACGCTCGAGACTCGCATCGCCAGCGTCCGGGGTGAACGGGTGACGCTGGAAGCGACCATTTTCTATGCGTTTTCCGGCGGCCAGGAGAGCGACGCCGGTTTGATCGCCGGCCAGGCAGTGCTGGCCGCACAGAAGGACGGCATGGAGATTTTCTATACGCTGGCGCCGGAGCATGGGCTGCACGCCGGGCAGGCGGTGCAAGTCGAGATCGACTGGTCCCGACGCTACCGCCTGATGCGGCTGCATTTCGCCGCCGAACTGGTGCTGGAACTGGTCTATAAAATGCTGGGCGACATCGACAAGGTGGGCGCGCACATCGCCGCCGACAAGGCCAGGATCGACTTCGCCTGGCCGCACAACATCGCACCGCTGCTGCCAGCGCTGGCGACCCAGGCACAGGCGATCATTGCCGCCGACCGCGCCATCGTCAGCGCCTTCGCCGACGAACCGAACGAGCGCCGCTACTGGGAATTGCCGGGTTTTGCGCGCGTGCCATGCGGCGGCACGCATCTAAAACGCACCGGCGAAGTCGGCACATTGCACCTGAAGCGCAACAACATCGGGCGCGGCAAGGAACGGATCGAAATCTTCGTCGACTGAGCGCGGTACGGCCGGCGCCGCGCCTGATACGGGTTGGCGACCAAAGTGGGATCAAGGCGCGAAGCCGCAGAGGGTGCTGGTGCACGGCTAAGCGAAGCGGCGCGCTGACTGCCTTGATTGCGAATCCGTATCAAATATCCACCGGATCGACTTCCAGCGACCATTTGACGCGGCTCTTCATGGCGCGCAGCGCCGCCATCCACTGTTTCAGGAACGCCTGCAGCGCCGGACGCGACGCGCATTCGAGCAGCAGTTGCGCGCGTTCGACGTTGGCCACCCGCGTCAGCGTCATCGGAATCGGGTCGTGCAGGATGATGCCCTGGTGCGGCAGGCAGTCCCTGGCCTGTTGCAGGAAATCCAGCGCCACCTGCAACTCGCGCGCCTCGGCGCGCAGCAGCGCCTGGTGGATGTAGGGCGGCAGGTCGGCGGAACGGCGCTCGGCCAAGAGGGCGGCGGCGAAATGGTCGTAGTCGTGCGCCATCACCGCCGCGTACAGCGGGTGCTGCGGATAGCGGCTCTGGATCAGCACTTCGCTGGGACTGCCGCCCTCCTTTTGCGCCGCGCGACCGGCGCGCCCGGCGACCTGCATCAGCTGCGCGAACAGTCGCTCGCTGGCGCGGTAATCGGGCGAAAACAGCGCGGTATCCGGGTTCAGCACGCCGACCAGGGTCAGGTTTTTGAAGTCGTGCCCCTTGGCCACCATCTGGGTGCCGATCAGGATGTCGACCTCGCCCTGGTGCACCTGCTCGAACGCGGCTTGCGCGCTGCCCTTTTTGCGGGTCGAATCGGCGTCGATGCGCAGCAGGCGCGCCTCGGGAAACTGGACTTGCAGGCTTTCCTCCAGCCGCTGGGTGCCGCGCCCAAGCGGCTGCAGGTCGACGTTGCCACAAGTCGGACAGTGGCGCGGGATCGGCAGTTCCAGGCTGCAATGATGGCAGCGCAGGCGCCGCTCCGGCTTGTGCAGCACCATGAAGGCGGAACAGCGGCGGCAGTCGCTGACCCAGCCGCAGGCGTCGCAGGCCAGCACCGGCGCATAGCCGCGCCGGTTCAGGAACAGCAGCGATTGCTCGCCGCGCTGCAGGCGCTGTTTCAAGGCACTCAACAGAAACGCAGTCAGCCCTTGCGCCGGCTTGTCGCGCTCCATGTCGATCAAATGTACCTTGGGCAGCACGGCATCGGGCACTGCGCGCTGGCGCAGTTCCAGCTTGCGGTAGCGGCCCGATTGCGCATGCTGCCAGCTCTCCAGCGACGGCGTGGCGGAACCCAGCACCACCGGGATTTGCAACTGGTGCGCGCGCCACACCGCCAGGTCGCGCGCCGAATAGCGCAGCCCTTCCTGCTGCTTGTAGGACGGATCGTGCTCTTCGTCGATCACGATCAGCTTCAAGTCGGGCAGCGAGGCCAGCACCGCCAGCCGTGTCCCGAGCACGATCGCAGCGCGCCCCAGATGGGCCGCCAGCCAGTGCCGGGTGCGCTCGCCTTCGGCCAAGCCGCTGTGCAGGGTCGCCACCAGCGCGCCGGGGAAGCGCGCGCGCACGCTGGCCTCCAACTGCGGCGTCAGGTTGATTTCCGGCACCAGGATCAGCACCTGCGCCGCTTCGCCGCGCGCCGCCGCCCGCTCCAGCACGCGCGCGGCGGCATGCAGGTAGACCTCGGTCTTGCCGCTACCGGTGACGCCGTACAGCAGGCAAGGCGCAAAGCCTTCGGCATTGGCAATGGCATCGGCGGCTTGCCGCTGCTCCGGATTCAATGGCGGCGCAGCCACCGCTGCGGCGATGGGTGCCGCGGCCTCCTTTGCCAATTTTTGCAGGGCGCGCTCCAGCGCCACCGATTTAGCGGTGCGCAGGTTCTTCGGCAAGCCGGGCAGCATCACTTCACCCAGCGGCCGCTGGTAATACTCGGCGGCAAAACCGCACAGCGCCAGCCAGGATGCCGTCAGCGGCGGCAATGCGCTGCGCAGCTCCAGCACGCTTTTGAGCTTGTCCGGCGCTAGTTCGGAAGCGGTAGCAATGCCAACGATCACGCCAACGGTCTCGCGCCGGCCGAAAGGCACCAACGCCAATTGTCCGATCTGCGGCAGCGCTGCCTCCGGCGTCGGCGCGGTCCAGCGATAGTCGAAGGCAAAGTCCAGCGGCGTGTCGAGCGCGATGTGAAGGATTCGCTGTTCCACGAGTTAATGTAAACCCTCAGAAAATGGTCTAACTTGCGGTTTCCTATGCAATTTTTGAACTATCCACAATTTCTGTGGATAACTTTGTGGGTAACCGCCTCTTGACAGTGGCAAAGGCCTGATTCCATGCGGCTTGCAATAAATTGCCTAAACCAAATGCAAAATAAGCGCCCTTTAAAATCAATGACTTAGCAAGGCATCGGCAACAACGAAAGATTTCTGTCAATAAAAAAATAGCTTGCTACAACGCCTGCAATAATGTGCATAAGTTGTTGCAGCGCAGTCAAAAAAGGTTGTCAACATCACCATATTGTGGTGGCCGCTTGGAAAGACGGGCCTCGCCGAGGCATTTCAGCCAATGCGCCATGCCCGCTTGCGGTCTCCGTGGAAAAAGCTTGCAAACAGGGAAAAAGCGGCCGGTCGACGTTATGTTGCACATTCACAAAAATAGGCCGAGCACAGCGACAATTGTAAAATCGCGGCGTGACAGCGATCGGCACTTCGCGCCGACGCCGCTTGCTATGCAGCTAAAACGGCTTGCCCGTCAAGCGCATTGCGCCAAACCATGATTGGCGCAATGCAACAGAAAGCTCATGTACAAATTCACATTGTTACCTAACTTCCCGTTTCTAAAGGGCTTTTTGAACTATCCACAAAAACTGTGGATAACTTTGTGGGTAAGCCCGTCTTGACAAGCGCTACGGCCAGCATCCATGCGGCTTTCCACACATTGCCGAAACAGGATGCAGAAAAATAACTTCTTTTCAATCAATGACTTAAAGAAATCTGCTGCCACACCGCAATAATTTTTTTAAAAATTTTCGAGTCTCTATTGCAGCGTCGAATTTGTGCATAACTGAGTATGGGGAAATTGCCGCCACCCTTCTGAAGCGTGCTTGCAGGGGGCATGGGCCGCACGATCGGTGCCATACAAGCGCGAGCCCGGCGCTCCCTTTAAACGCGCATGGCGCGGCTGATTTCATGTACGGCGTCGACCAGCACCGTGACCGCTTCGGGCGGGGTGAATTGTGAAATGCCATGTCCCAGATTGAATACATGGCCGCTGCCTGCGGATGGCTTGCCGAAGGCTGCCAGCGTTCGTTGCACCTCGGCACGAATCTGCTGCGGCTTGGCAAACAGCACCGCCGGATCGAGGTTGCCTTGCAGCGCTACGCGTTGGCCGACCTTGGCCCTCGCCTCGCTCAGATTGACGGTCCAGTCGAGGCCGACTGCATCGGCGCCAATATCGGCGATCTGCTCCAGCCACAGGCCGCCGCCCTTGGTGAAGACGATCACCGGGATTTGCTCGCCGTCTTTTTCGCGCTGCAGCTGCGCCAGCACCGTGCGCATGTAGTCCAGCGAAAACTGTTGATAAGCGCCGTCGGCCAGTGCTCCACCCCAGCTGTCGAACAGCATCAGCGCCTGCGCGCCGGCATCGACCTGGGCGTTCAGGTAGGCCGCCACCGCCGCCGCATTGGTGCGCAGGATGTGGTGCATCAGGTCCGGACGGTCGTACAACATGCTCTTGACGGTACGGAAATCATCCGAGCCGCCGCCTTCCACCATGTAGCAGGCCAGCGTCCACGGGCTGCCGGAAAAACCGATCAGCGGCACCCGGCCCTGCAGTTCGGTACGGATTTGCGTGACGGCATCGAACACGTATTGCAGGCTGCCGAGATCGGGCGCCCGCAGTGCCATGACGGCTTTTTCGTCGCGCAGCGGATGGCGAAATTTCGGCCCCTCACCATCGACGAAATACAGCCCTAGCCCCATCGCGTCGGGCACCGTCAGGATGTCGGAAAACAGAATCGCCGCGTCCAGCGCGTAGCGGTCGAGCGGCTGCAGCGTGACTTCGGTGGCGTAATCGGGGTTCTTCGCGAGCCCGAGAAAGGACCCGGCGCGCTCGCGCGTGGCGCGGTATTCGGGCAGGTAGCGACCAGCCTGGCGCATCATCCACAACGGCGTGTAATCGGTGGCCTGGCGCCGCAGAGCGCGCAGGAAGGTGTCGTTTTTCAGTGAGGGAAATTGGGACATGGCGCAGGACAAGTTTCAGGAAGTCGCTATTATCACCCAAAGCGCGCCGCCTGGACCGTATGTCTACTATCAGTCCGCCAACATCGGCCAACCCCGCGTCGCAGTTGCGTCCGACAGCACATACTCCTTCTATATGCCATTGATACCACCAGATAAATGGCGCTTTGCATAACATACTCATATTATCTGGGCTATGTCGCCGTTAACTGTCGACCTTCGATTTGTGTTGTTTCCGCCGGGCTAAACGGGAACTACCGGCGTGAACGGCAAACGCCCCTGGATTCCCGCTAAAAACTGCGGAAATGACAGGCGAATTTGGAAATGTGGCGCAAATAATTAACTGCCCTGGGGTACCGATCCAGGACCGTTCACGGTTGGCCTGCCCGCTATGCGGCCAGCCGTTGTCGCGCAGCGCCTGTTCCCGACTGTTTTGATCGGGACTGGCAGCCAGTTGCGCGCGCAGTGCAGGACATGCCTGGCTTCCACTGCTCGGTAAAGCGCCGCCGGATTGCCGCTCACGCCAGCGGCTTCAGCAGCCGCTCAAATTCATGCGCCGGCAATGGCCGGCTAAATAAAAAGCCCTGGTACTGGTCACATTGCAAGCCTTGCAGAATCGCCAGTTGCTCCGCGGTTTCGACGCCTTCGGCCGTGACGGACAAATGCAGAGACTTCGCCATGGCGACGATCGCGGTCACGATGGCGGCATCGTTTTCATCGGAAGTCAGCCCACTGACGAACGATTGGTCGATCTTCAGCACAGTTACCGGCAAGCGCTTCAAATACGCCAGGCTGGAGTAGCCGGTGCCAAAATCGTCCACCGCCAGACGGATGCCGACATCGGAGATCGCATTCAGCAAGGCAATTGCATTCGTGTCCTTGTCCATGAATGTGCTTTCCGTCACTTCCAGCTCCAGGAGTGCGGCATCGAGGCCGGCATCCTCGAGGATCTGCCTGATTTTTTGCACCAGATCCGTTTCCCGCAGTTGGCGTGCGGACAGATTGGCGGCCATCACGAATCCTTCAACACCCCGCTTTTGCCATTGTTTCGCTTGCGCGCACGCGGTGCGCAGCACCCAGTCGCCAATCGGCACGATCAGGCCGCTCTCTTCCGCCAGCGGAATGAAGCGCGCCGGCGAGACCAGGCCCAATTCCTTGCTGTTCCACCGCAGCAGCGCTTCCGCGCCCACCAGTTGACCGCTCTGAAGCGACACCTTGGGCTGGTAATGCAGAACCAGCTCGTTGCGTTCGATCGCGTGCCGCAGCAGGTTGCGCATCTCCAAGCGGTCTTTCGCCCCCGCACGCATGTTCGGAGAATAACAGGCGAGCGTACTGCGTCCCGCGGATTTGGCGTGATACATCGCGATATCCGCCATTCTCAACAGCTCCTCGAAATTGTCAGCCTCGCCCGGATAAAGGCTGATCCCGATGCTGGCGCCAATAAAAATTTCTTGCTCGGCAACCATGAGCGGCTTTTCAAAATGAGCGCTGATCTTTTGCGCAATGGCCGTTACCTGACTTTGCTCCACCACGTCTTCCAGCACCACCACAAATTCATCACCGCCTACGCGCGCGATGGTGTCGGCCTCGCGCAACGTGACTTTTAATAAAGTCGAGACGGCCTTGAGCACTTCGTCGCCCGCGAAATGACCAATGGTGTCGTTGATTTCCTTGAAGCCGTCGAGATCGATATACAGGACCGCCAGCGCGCTACGACCACGCGCGGCGCGCAACCAGGCATGGGACAAGCGATCCATCAGAAGATGCCGGTTTGGCAGCCCGGTCAAGCCGTCATGGGTAGCCAGATGCGTCAGGCGTTCGTCGGTTTTCTTCCGTTCCGTAATGTCTTCGGAAATTCCCAACACGTACTTCGGCTGGCCTTCCGCATCCATCAGGATCAGCTTTTTGGTTTGCAATATCCTCTGTTCGCCGGTCTTGCTGGTGAGCGGCTCGTCGATGATCCACATTTTTTCCGAATTATTCAGCGCTTCGCGATCCCGAACGGCAAAGGAATCCGCCTGTGCTGCGGGGAACAGGTCGTGGCCGGTCTTACCGATGACTTCCTCTTCGCGGAAGCCAATCAGACGCTCGCCGGCCGGATTCAGGCTGACAAAACGCAACTCCGCAACATCCTTGACGAACACCATGCTCGGCATGTTGTCCATGACCAGACCGAGAAATTCATGGCTGCGCTGCGCTTCTAGCGCGGCCCGCAATGCCGAAATGCCGAACGCGACATCATTGACGGCCTCGGTCAGCAACTCGATTTCCTCGCTGCCGAAGGCGTTTTGATCATTTGAAAAAATGCCTAATGCGCCGATGATTTCCGGTCCGGTCCGGATCGGCAAGCCGATGCCGGCGGCAAAGCCGCGTTGCGCTACCGCCACGCGCCAGGGAGCATCGTTCTCGGCCAGCGCGAGCCCGTGAAACACCTGAGCGCTACCGGAGCGCAGTGCCGAGATGACCGGCCCGACATCCCTGTCGCTGTCATCCGAATCCGCAAACAACAACGCCGCCAGCAGCTGTTCGTCGGCACCGGCATGTGCCTGCACTTGCAGCAGGTTTTTCGGCACGTCGTGCTGCGCATAGGCGACCCAGGCAAGTTGGTAGCCGCCAATCTGGCAGACGATGCGGCAGATTTCGGCGAGCAAGGCCTTCTCGTTCTCGGCCCGGATCATGGCGCGGTTGGTGGCGCCGCGCAACGCCTGCACCCGGTTGACCCGGCGCAACGTGTCATGCTGGAGCTCCAATTGTGCCGC
>DATJCV010000199.1:0-2967 GCA_035497775.1 Burkholderiaceae bacterium
CCTGCTCCACCTCGACCTGCTTGCGCGCGGTGTTGTCGGTGCCGATCAACAGATAGCCGATCACCTTCTTTTGCGCATCGCGCAGCGCCGTGACCGATACGATCGCCGGGAAGCGGCTGCCATCCTTGCGGATATAGGTCAGTTCGTAAATATCCTCGATGCCGCGCGAGGCCTTGAACACCAGCGCCTCGAAACCGGGGGTGATCCGCGTATCCAGCTCCCGGCTCAGCGCTTCAGCCCGCGCGATCACTTCTTGCGCATCTGAAATACCGGCCGGCGTAATTTGATCGACCACATCCGCTGCCTGGTAACCCAGCATGCGTTCGGCGCCCACGTTGAAAATCTGAATCACGCCCTGGGCATCGGTGGCAATGCAGGAAAAATTCGCGCTATTGAAAATTGCATGCTGTAACGCGCCCACCTTGAGCAGCAGCTCCTGCACGTCATGCAAGCTCCGATCGTCGGCCAGCCGGCCACGCCTCAGCCATCGTATCCGCCCATACAGTAGCGCCAGAGAAAACAGGAGCAAGGCCACGCTGCCCGCGATCACGCCGAATGCAGCCGCGGAATGCGCCATGCTGTTCAACGCGACACCCGCAATCAGAAACAGGACCATCAGCGTCATGCCGAAGCCAAGCCGAATCGAGTGCTGAATCGCCTTTTCATCCATTTTCTGTATTTTCTGCATTTTCCAGACCTTCATTGCCGTACAAAGAGCACTAGCCTCGGCTCGTACGAGGTCACCGCGAGAAGTCCGCGGCAGAAAGCGGTTCTCGAATTTCAAATGCCAATTACGGACGCACCCGTTTCTGCCGCCCTGTCGTTTTCAGGCCATCGGATTTGAGCCCGCCATGCTTTGGCGCTGCCGCACATCCGACAGAAGGCGCGCAAATTCCTTCCTGACGACGCCATAGCACTCGCACACATGGCGTTCCAGCCCGATCCGATCCAGCACGGTGATATGGCCGCGGCGATAACGGATAAACCCGTAGCCTTGCAATTTCCCGGCCGCTTCGGTTACTCCTTCGCGCCGCACGCCCAGCATGTTGGCGATCAATTCCTGCGTCATCGTCAATTCATTGGACGGCAGGCGATCCAGGGTCAGCAACAGCCAGCGGCACAATTGCTGCTCCACCGAATGATGCCGATTGCATACCGCGGTTTGCGACATTTGCGTCAACAGTGCCTGGGTGTAGCGCAGCAGCAGGCGCATCACCGGTCCGGCGCGATTAAATTCCTCCATTAACAGGGCCGACTTGAGCCGATAGCCATAGCCGCCGGTCTGCACCACCGCCCGGCTCGGCGTCGTGCCGCCCCCCATGAAGAGCGAAATACCCAGGACACCTTCATTGCCGACGCCGGCAATCTCGGAGGAGCCGCCGTTTTCAAGGAGATAGTGCAGCGAAACGATCGACGTCGTCGGGAAATAGACGTGCTGCAGCTTGCCGCCGGACTCATAGAGAACGTCGCCCAGCAGCATCGGCACCAGTTCCAGATGCGGCGCCAGGCGCTCGAAGTCAGCGTCGAGCAACGCGGCAAGTAAATAGTTTTGATTGGGGTCGTTGATGCCAGACATATCGGAGTTTCACTGCAACGGTTGACTGGCGGAATAAACAAAGGTACGAGCCGACGCACCTAACACGGTAACACGCCAAGCCTGCATCTCCGCCATTCTGTTTTTTTACCCGCTTGCCATGGCGAGAATGCAATCCATCCCGCTAAATCGCATCCGGCACCAGACAATGCACGCGCTTCCATCGCCGAATATCAATTTTCTGCGGCTGACTGCGCGATGCTGTGTGCGTTGCCGCACAGACCAGCACCAGATGGAAGCCGTAATCTGATGACGTCGCATGGCCGCATGACAGTGCGCCAAACCGAGTTACACCATAGTCAAATAGCGGCACCAGAAGACTCCATCCTGTCTACAGTTGCAGCGACTGGTGCGTGCATGAAGACTTCCAACCACAATCAGGAAATATCAAAATGAAAAACATGAAAATCGTCTCCGCCCTACTCGCCGCCCTCATGCTGACTGCGGTCGTCGGTTGTGCCTCCACCGCGACCACGGAAAGCACCGGCCAATATATCGATGACACGGTCATCACCGCCGGCGTCAAAGCGGCAATCCTCAACGAGCCGTCGCTGAAAGTAAGCGAAATCAACGTCGAAACCTTCAAGGGAACGGTCCAGTTGAGCGGCTTTGTGCGCTCCAACGACAACATCGCAACCGCCATCAGCGTGGCACGTGGTGTCAACGGCGTCCGGTCGGTCAAAAACGACATGCGGGTGAAGTAAGCAGCAGGTCTGTGTTTAACGCGATGCCAGCTGTGGCGGAAGCCGAACGTTGCGCCTTCGTAATGCGAAACTTAATCAAGGAGTACAACATGAACTTAATTAAAAAATTGGCTACCTCTACCGTGGTGATCTCGTTCGCACTTGGCCTGAGCGCTTGTTCCGGCATGTCGACCCGGGACCAGCATACGGCCATCGGCGCTGGCGGCGGCGCAGTCCTTGGCGCGGTCCTGACGGGCGGCAGCGCCCTGGGCACCGTCGGTGGCGCCGCGGTTGGCGGCGTGATCGGCAACCAGATCAAATAACGCAATCCGGATGCCAGTGTGAAGTGCGCCCCGCATGCGGGGCGCACTTTTGCATTTCTGCCGTATTGATTCGAACAAGCCAGTTTTCTGCGCCGGAGCAGCGCAAGAGACCATCATCCCGCCCTTGCCGGATATACGCCGCGATCCGTAGTCTGATTTTCCATCAACGCCACTAACCCTTCGCGGTGTGTGCGCTAGCGAACGAAATTTTCCGCGTTTTCGGGCAATGCTTTCGGTAAGCACATCAAGTGCCTGTTTAGCCTGGACACTACGCTTTTTTGCTTGACCACTGCATCTTCCAGCATCGTTCGCATCCACGCCGGCTGCCACATGCCACTCGCTTGATTGAACGATATTTACTCGCGCA
>DATJCV010000200.1:0-6472 GCA_035497775.1 Burkholderiaceae bacterium
AATTCCTGAAGGCGAACCAGGCTGCTTTCCTGATGCACGAAGCCGAGCCGGCGGCGCTGCTGGCGCGCTTCACATCCTACGTGCCGAAGTATTACGACAAGTTCCTGGATCAGGATACGGCGGGTGAAATCCTGCGTTAGCATCCTGCAGGCCTTTCGAATAAATGGGAGTATGTTGCAAATTCTGCCATTTATAGTGCAAGAAAGGCCGTGCAGTTCGGGAGTATCTGACTCCTACCCAGTCAGCGCCTGGCTGAAATCCTCCAGCAGATCGGCTCGGTCCTCGATTCCGATTGAGACCCGGATCAGCGATTCGGCGATACCCATGGCGGCGCGCCGCTCACGCCCCATTTCGTGGAAGATGGTGTGCGCGACCGGGATCACCAAGGTGCGCGTGTCGCCCAGATTGCTGGCGGCGATACCCAGCTGCAAGCGGTTCAGGTAATCGAAGCAATCGATGCCTGCGGCCAGTTCGAAGCTGAACAGGCTGCCGCAGGCGCGGAACAGTTCACGCGCCAGCGCGTGCTGCGGATGCGATGGCAAGCCCGGGTAATGCACCGCCGCCACCCGCGAATCGGCTTCCAGCATCTGCGCCACCGCCAGCGCGCTGGCGCAGGAACGCTCCGTGCGCAAGGCGATGGTTTCGGCGCCGATCGCCAGGTGGTGCGCCGCCTCCGGCCCCAGTGCGGCGCCGAAGTCGCGCAAGGCCTTGGCGCGGATTTGCGCAATGCCCCACTGCTGCGGCGCAAAGCGCTTGTAGGTTTCGTAAATGTTCGGATAGGCGCTCCAGTCGTACAGGCCGGTATCGGTCAGGGCGCCGCCCAGCGCGATACCGTGGCCGCCAATCGACTTGGTCAGGGCGTTGACCACCAGCCCGGCGCCGACCGTCTTCGGCTGGAACAAATAGGGCGAGGTCATGGTGTTATCGACCACGTACAAGATGCCCCGTTCGCGGCACAGCTCGCCGATGCGGCGCAGGTCGGCCACCTGGGTACGCGGGTTGGCGATGGTTTCGACGAACACCAGGCGCGTTTGCGGCGTGATCGCCACTTCCACCTGCGCCACATCGGTGGCGTCCACCAATGAAACTTGCACACCCTGCCCGCTCACCGTCTGCCACAGGCTGTTGGTATTGCCGAACAGGAAGGCCGATGACACCACGTGATCGCCGGCGCGCAACAGGGCCTGCGCCACCGCCCCGATCGCTGCCATGCCGGTGGCGAAACAGGCCGTGGCAAGGCCGTCCTCCATCTTCGTGATCTTGTCTTCCAGTGCCGACACCGTCGGGTTGCCCTGCCTGCCGTAGCGGTAGCCGGGCTGCTTGCCCTGGAACACCGCCGCCAGCTCGCGCGCATCCTCATAGCCGAACGTCACCGAGGTATGCACCGGCTTGTGCACCGAGCCATGCTCGATCTTCTTTTGCCGGTCGTTATGCAGGATGGTGGTGGTGAAGCCGTAGCGCTTGGTGGTGTTCATGATGGTAGGAGGTTGGATCAACGCACGAGCGGCCATGACGGCGGGCGGCGTTTGGCTGGGTTCAGGTCACGTTCCGGCTGGCGATTGGGTTGGCTGCCTCAGTCGACCTGCGCCAGGTTCAGGTTCAATTGCGAACGGACCGATTCTTCGCCATCCGGCTTGGGGTTATTGCGCGCGAATTCGATGCGGTCCAGATATTCGCGCGAAATGTCGCCGGTGACATAATGGCCGTCGAAGCAGGAAGCCTCGAAGTTTTTCAGCGCCGGATTGACATCCGAAATCGAGCGCTTGAGCGCATCGATATCCTGATACACCAGCGCATCCGCCGTGATTTCCCGGCACACTTCCTCCTCGCTGCGGCCATGCGCGATCAGCTCGTTGCGGCTCGGCATGTCGATGCCATACACGTTCGGGTATTTGACCGGCGGCGCGGCCGAGGCGAAGATCACCTTGCGGGCGCCGGCATCGCGCGCCATCTGCACGATCTCGCGGCTGGTGGTGCCGCGCACGATCGAATCATCGATCAGCAGCACGTTCTTGCCCTTGAATTCGAGCCCGATCGCATTCAGCTTCTGGCGCACCGACTTGCGCCGCATGGCCTGCCCCGGCATCAGGAAGGTGCGGCCGATATAGCGATTCTTGATGAAGCCCTCGCGATAGTCGAGGTTCAGCGCGCCGGCCAGCTCCATCGCCGCCGGCCGCGACGAATCGGGAATCGGCATCACCACGTCGATGTCGCCGGTGGACAGCTCGCGCTTGATCTTGGCGGCCAGGTATTCACCCATTTTCAGGCGCGTTGCATACACCGAGGCACCGTCGATGATCGAGTCCGGGCGCGCCAGATAGACATATTCAAAGGCGCAGGGATTCAGGCTCGGATTGTCCGCGCATTGCTGCTGGTACAGCTGGCCGTCGACGTCGATGAAAATCGCTTCGCCCGGCAGCACGTCGCGTAAAAACCGGAAACCCAGGCCGTCCAGCGCCACCGATTCGCTGGCGACCATATACTCGATGCCGCGCTCGGTATCCTGAAAGCCGATGCACAGCGGCCGGATGCCGAACGGATCACGAAACGCCAGCAAGCCGTAGCCGGCGATCTGCGCCACCACCGCGTATGAGCCGCGCACCCGCTTGTGCAATGCCGCCACCGCCTGGAACAAGGTCGACGGCTCCAGCGAGTAGCCGGTCGTGGCTTCCTGGATCTCGTGCGCCAGCACGTTCAACAGCACCTCGGTGTCGGAATCGGTATTGATGTGGCGGCGGTCGTTCTTGAACATCTCGATCTTGAGCTGTTCCCAATTGGTCAGGTTGCCGTTGTGCGCGAGGATGATGCCGAACGGCGCATTCACATAGAACGGCTGCGCTTCCTCGGCACTGTCGGAACCGGCGGTCGGATAGCGCACCTGGCCGATGCCCGAATTGCCCGGCAGCGAACGCATGTTGCGGGTACGGAAGACGTCGCGCACCAGGCCGTTGGCCTTGTGCATCGAAAAGCCGTTGCCATGGCTGGTGGCGATCCCGGCCGCGTCCTGGCCGCGGTGCTGCAGCAGCAGCAGCGCATCATAGATCAGCTGATTGGCGGGATGATGGGAAAAAACACCGACGATGCCACACATGGTGGACTCCTAAACTAAGACAAGATGAAAACGCTTTAAAACCGGACATGCCGCCCGAACTCGCCCGGCAAATACGGCTGCACGGTGCGCGCCGCCGTCTCTGCCAGCGGACTGAACAGCGCCTCGCGCCAGAACGCTTGCTGCGGAATGGCAGTCATACCGCACAGAAGAACCGTGGCCACCACGATCAGCATGCCGCGCGCCAGTCCAAACAGGCCGCCCAGGCCGCGATCGGCCAGGCTCAATCCGCTCGCCTTGATGGCTGCATCGATCGCCAGCATCAGCAAGCCCATCAGCAGGCGGCAGCCGATGAACAGCGCGATGAAGGCCACGATCAGGCGCGTCGTGCTGCCGGGGATCATGTCGGGCAACAAGTGCGCCAGTGGTTCGCCGTAGGCATTGGCAACCACGAACGAAACCACCCAGCTCAGCAACGACAAGATTTCCTTGACCAGCCCGCGCATGGTGCTGATCAGCACCGAGCAGGCCAGCACGAACAGCACCAGGTAATCGAAAATCGTCACCGCGCGATCAAGAGGCGGAGGATGTCAATGGCGCCGCTCAAGCCGGCACCAAGGTGCCATTCAGCCCCAGTTTGACCAGCCGGGCACGCATCTGTTCGGCTTCGTCGTGATTCGCAAACGGACCGACCCGGATGCGGATACGGTCGCCCGACGCGGTCGCGACTTTCTGCGTGTAGGACGCGATGCCAGCCTGCGTCAACTTGCCGCGCAGCTCGCCGACCTTGTCGGCCGATGCCAGCGCCGCCACCTGCACCACGAATTTTCCGGATTTGCCGTCCACCGGCTTGGGGTTCGCCGCCGGCACATCGAATTTCCTGTCGAGGATGGCCTTGGCGCGTGCCGCATCGTCCACCTTGACGGCCGCCAGCGCATGCGGGGCCGCTTTCACCTGCTCCGGCTTGGACGCTGGCTTGGCCGGCGCTTCCGGCGCTGGCGCGTGAACCGGGGCGCGGTCGACTGGTGGCTCTGGCACCGCCGGCTTAGCCTCGTCGCGTGCGGCGCTGGTCACCGGCGCGGCAGCGGCCAAAGTCGGTTTGGTGCTGACGGCGGGCTCGATGATCTCTTCCGCCGCATCGAGGCTGCTCGGCTTGGCCGGAGCGGGGTCGGGCAGCGCTGGAGCCTCGGGGGCCGGCGGCTTGTTCCTGGATGGAATCTGGATCGAAATATCGTTGGTCAGCGGCTTCGGTTCCGAATCCAGGATCATCGGCAAGCCGATCACCAAGGCCAGCACCAACGCCACTGCTCCGACCAGGCGCCGGCGCGCGCGCTTTTTTTCGGGGAGTGCCGGATCGACTGGTTCCCGCTTGGTGGTGCTCGCCTTGCGCTTGGCGCGGCTGCGCGCGGCACTCGGTTCCTGCTCCGGGCGTGAGTAAAACTCGTCGCCGCCAGCGGCGGAGTCCGGCTTGTTTTTGCGGAAGAACGGAAACCAGCTCATGCGATATCGGGGCAATACGTCAATGGTGTTCCTCGGCACGGCGCGCCTGCAGGACGCCGGCAACTGTCACGAACGATCCGAAGACCACAATTCTATCATTCTGCCCGGCACGCCGGCGGGCATCGGCGTAGGCCGCGGCAGGGTCCGGGAAACGGGTGATCGAGACCTTGGCGGAAGCCTTGTCGCAGGGCGTCACCCCGGCCGCCAGCAGTTCCTGCTCGATCTGCGCCGCCGTTGCTGCACGCGGCAATGGCAGATCAGTCACGCACCAGTGATCGATGCGATCCTGGAAAGCAGCGGCGATGCCGCGGATATCCTTGTCCTGCATGGCGCCGAATACCGCAAAGGTGTAGGGAAAGTAGCCCATGTTGTCGAGGCTTGCCGCCAGCGCCGCCGCCGCATGCGGATTGTGGGCGACGTCGAGGATCACCAGCGGTTGGCCCGGCAACACCTGGAAACGGGCCGGCAAATCGACCATCACCAGGCCGTTGCGCACTTCCTGGCCGCTGACCGGCAGTCGCATGCGCAGCGCTTCCAGCGCCGCCAGCGCCGCCGACGCGTTCAGCAGCTGATTGGCGCCGCGCAACGCCGGAAAATCGAGCGCATTGCGGCGCTGGCCGCGGCCGCCGTAATTCCACTGCTGCTTGTCGCCGGTGTAATTGAAATCGCGGGTGACCAGCCAGAGGTCGGCGCCGATCGCCTCGGCATGATCGATCAGCGATTGCGGCGGCACCGGGTCGCTGCAGATCGCGGCGCGGCCGGCGCGGAAGATGCCGGCTTTCTCGAAGCCGATCGCCTCGCGCGTATTGCCGAGGTAGGCCGCGTGGTCGATATCGACGCTGGTGACGATGGCGACGTCGGCATCGATCACGTTCACGGCATCCAGGCGGCCGCCCAGGCCGACTTCCAGGATCACCGCATCCAGCTTGGCGTCGGCGAACAGCTTCAGTGCCGCCAGCGTGGTGAATTCAAAATAGGTCAGTGAAACCTCGCCGCGCGCCGCTTCGACCTGTGCAAACGCGGCCAGCAGCGCGGCGTCGGATACCGGCTCGCCATCGAGGCGCACCCGTTCGTTGAAATCGAGCAGGTGCGGCGAGGTGTACAAGCCCACGCGGTATCTGGCACGCAACAGAATCGATTCCAGAAAGGCACAGGTCGAACCCTTGCCGTTGGTGCCGCCGACCGTGATGACGGGGCAACTGAATTGGATATCGAGCCGCTCCTTGACCTGCGCCACCCGCTCCAGCCCGAGCTCGATGGCGGTCGGATGACGGCTTTCCAACAGCGCCAGCCATTCGGCCAGCGTGGCGGGAAGAACGGTGCTTGCTTGGGTGTTCATGATGGCTCGGCGTACTTCAAATACGGTTGGTGACGGATCGCCGCGCAGCCTGGGCGCCGCGCAGGCGATTCGAAAAAGGATTGGTCAGCGCTTCAGGTCACGGCGTCGGCCGCCTGGTTCTGCAGCAAGGCCAGCAGGCGTGCCACTTCTTCGCGCATGTGGCGGCGGTCGACGATCATGTCGATCGCGCCTTTCTGCACCAGGAATTCGGCGCGCTGGAAGCCTTCCGGCAATTTTTCGCGCACGGTATTTTCAATCACGCGCGGGCCGGCAAAACCGATCAGCGCCTTCGGCTCGGCGATCACGACGTCGCCCATGAAGGCGAACGAGGCGGAGACGCCGCCCATGGTCGGATCGGTCAGGATGCTGATGAACGGCAGCTTCTGTTCCGACAGCTTGGTCAGCATCGCCGTGGTTTTTGCCATCTGCATCAGCGACAGCAAGCCTTCCTGCATGCGGGCGCCACCGGTAGCGGTGATGCAGATGAATGGCACTTTCTGCTCCAGCGCGTTCTGGGCGCCGCGCACGAAACGCTCGCCCACCACCGAACCCATCGAACCGCCCATGAACTCGAATTCGAAGCA
>DATJCV010000201.1:0-9458 GCA_035497775.1 Burkholderiaceae bacterium
GTCCTGCAACTGCTGCTGGAGCGTGGCCTGGGCGCTGGGTTGGCCCTTGCGCCGACTGGCAGCCTGGACTGCGACGCTGGCGCTGTCGTCGTCCAGGCAAAATACGCGGGCGCAGCGGGTGCACTTGAAATGGCCGTGCGGATGCCGCGCATGCGGCCACTCGCCGGCGCCATGCTCGGTTCCGGCGCTGTAGCGGAACACCCGGTCGTCGCCAGCGATCTTGTGCGCCAGGCCGGCATCGGTCAGGCAGTCCAGCGCCCGGTACAGCGTCACCCGATCCAGTTCGTTCAGGCGGCCCTGCAGATCCTGATGCGACAGCGCGCTCGGCGTGCCCAGCAAAACCGCCAGCACCTTGATGCGGGCAGCCGTCACGCGCACGCCGGCGTCGCGCAGTTGCGCCTCGGCTTGCGCGTGGCTGGGCTGCAGTGTCGGCGTTACGCCGCTGCTGTCGTGCTGCCAGTGGGTCTGTGCTCGGATGTTCATTGACCGTCGGTGAATGGAGTTCAATTCAGTTGATTATGCAGCAAATTTGCAATTGCGCTGCACAGATGCGGCCTGCTCCGAAGAATGCAAGCGGATCGTTTCGATTTGCAAACAATTTACCACAATGATGGAGTATGATCAAAAATGCCCGTTTCTGCGAGGATACAAGTCGGCATTTGCAAATACAGTGCCCAGTATATATCCCAGTGAGTGGTGAGAAAGGCTGGCGGCAAGCTGTCGCGCAATCTGGACAATAGCGCAAAATCCCTTATTTGCCGGGGCCGGGCTGCTTCCTGGCACGTGGATGGGCGGCGTCGTACACTTCGGCCAGTCGCTGGAAATCCAGCGCCGTATACACCTGGGTCGAGGCGATCGACGCATGGCCCAGCATTTCCTGTACCGCGCGCAGGTCACCTGAGGATTGCAGTACATGCGACGCGAACGAATGGCGCAGCACGTGCGGATGGACACCGCTGGTCAGGCCGATGGCACGCGCCTGCGCCTTCAGCCGCAGTTGCACCACGCGCGCCGAGACGCGCTTGCCGCGCCCGTTCAGGAACAGGGCAAAACGGGCGTCGTCGTCATCGGCTCTGGCCAAGCTCGGGCGTAGCGCCAGCCAGCGTTGCACCGCGGCCAGCGCCGCGCGGCCGACCGGCACCCGGCGCTGCTTGTTGCCCTTGCCGGTCACCGTCACTTCGCCGGCCTCGAAATCGATCCAGCCAGCGGCAACATGGTCCGCCGTCTTGCTGTAGCGTAGGTCGAGGCCGACCAGTTCCGATACCCGCAAACCGCTTGAATACAGCAGTTCGAACATGGCGTGGTCGCATGCTTGCGCCGCCGAGCCGGCATCGCGCAGCGGGCTGGGCTGCGCCACCAGCCGCACCGCATCGTCAGCCGACAGGGCTTTCGGTAGCGGCTTGGCGCGCTTCGGCGGTTTGATGCCGGCCACCGGATTCGAGGCCAACTCCACCTGCTGCGCCAGCCAATCGTAAAAGCCGCGCCAGGCCGACAGCTTGCGTGCGATCGAGCGGGGGCCGAGGCCGCGCGCATGCAATTGCGCAGCGAATTTGCGGATGTCGAAATGCGTCAGGGCAGTGAGCTGGCCATCCGCGCTGGCCAGTCGCCGCAATTCGGCCAAGTCGCGCCCGTAACTGTCAATCGTATGGGCGGCCAGCTGGCGCTGGCTGGTCAGACTTTCGAGGTAGTCCCGCAGAAATTCCTGGTCTGCGCGCGCACTCATGGCGACGGCGGATCAGTCGAGCAGGCAGGCCAGCGCGGCGCTGGCCGTAGTGCCGATGTGGCTCAGGAAATCGGTTGCCATGTCGCTGCTGAAGCGCTCCGGATCGGGCGAGCCGAGCACCAGCAAGCCGAACGCATCGGCGCCAGCGGCGCTGCGCAGCGGCAGCAAGGCGACGGATTGCACCGCAACCGCCTCTTCCAGCCAGGCGCTGACTTCGAAATCATGATTGGGTCCGCAGAATGGACCATCCAGGCTGTTTGAAAATATCCGCGCGTCGTCCGACACCGGCGCCGCGAACCAGGTGTGGGCAAAGGCCGGGGCCACGCTCCACACCCGCAGCGTGGCGTGCGGCACCGAGAAAATCGATTGCAGGCCGGACGTCAGAACATGTGGCAAATCAACGTCGTTGCGCGCCTGCAGCAAGGCCCGGGTCCAATCCTGGAAGCGCTCGCCGATGGCGTCGTTTTCCTGCGCCACGCGCAGCAGTTCGGCCAGGTGCAATTCCTGCACGCGGATTTTTTCGCGCAGCACTTCCATCTGTCTTTCCTGCAGCGACACCGCACGGCCCAGCACCGGGCTGGTCAGGCGCACATCGGACAGCAACTCCGCATGCTCTTCGAAAAAATGGGGATTGTCTGCCAGGTAGCGCGCGACATCGTCGGAGTTCATGTTGTGGATCGTGCTCATCGCTTATTCATCTCGATATGGAAAAGGAAAAATCTACAGCGTAATCTCGCCCTCGAACACCGTCACTGCCGGACCCGTCATTTGCACCGCACAACCGGCGCCGTCCCAGGCAATCGACAGCTGGCCGCCGCGCATGGCGACTGCCACCGGCGAGCGCAGCAGTCCGCGCAGGATGCCGGCTACCGCGGCCGCGCAGGCGCCGGTACCGCAAGCCAGGGTTTCACCCGCGCCGCGCTCGAATACACGCAGCTTGATCGCGTGCGGATCGAGAATTTGCATGAAGCCGGCATTCACCCGTTGCGAAAAGCGTGGATGATGCTCGATCAGTGGGCCGTCGGTGGCGACCGCTGCACGTTCGACATCCGGCACCACTTGTACCGCATGCGGATTGCCCATCGATAGTACCGAGACCCAGGTAATGTCGTGACCGGCGCTCAGTTCCAGCGGCCATAGCATGGCATGGCCTTCGTGCCGTGCCTGCAGGTCGGCGGCATCGAACGGCACGCGCTCCGGCTCCAGCAGCGGCACGCCCATGTCGACCGTGACGCGCTCGCCGTCTTCCAGCGTCGGCGCAATCACTCCGCCCAGCGTGGCGACGCGGATCGTGCGCTTGGCTGACAGGCCGTGCTCGGCGACGAAGCGGGCGAAAGCGCGCGCGCCATTGCCGCACTGCTCGACCTCGCCGCCGTCGGCGTTATAGATGCGGTAGCGGAAATCGACATCGGGCGAGGGTGCAGCCTCGACCACCAGGATCTGGTCGGCGCCAACGCCGAAACGGCGATCCGCCAGATGCCGGCATTGCGCGGGCGTCAACTCGATCTGCTGACGCACGGCGTCGATCACGACAAAATCATTGCCGGCACCGTGCATCTTGGTGAATTTGACCTTCATGGCGGCATTATAGACTGCGCCTGACACGCTTCCGGTGTCGATTAGGCCAGGGGCTTTTGCGGATCGTAGACATCGGCGGAACCCGCCGGCCGCGTCTTGAAGCGCTTGTGGGTCCAGAAATATTCAGCCGGAGCTTCGCGCACGCGTTCCTCGATAAACTGGTTCATGCGGCGCGTCGCGGCCAGCACGTCGGCGCCCGGGTAGTCCTGCCAGGATGGGTAAAAGGCGACTTTCCAGCCGCGATAGTTCGGCAGGAAGGTGGCCACCACTGGCACCACGGTGGCGCCGGTCAGGCCGGCGATGCGTGCCGGCGCGGTCAGGGTGGCTGCCGGCACACCGAAAAAAGGGACGAACGCGGCATCCTTGGTGCCGAAATCCATGTCCGGCAACATCATGAAAGGCAGGTTTTCGCGCATCGCGCGCAGGATCGGCTTGATGCCCTGTTCGCGGCTAAACACCTTGATCGGATGGAAGCGGGTGCGCCCGCGTAGCAAGGCGCGATCGAATACGCGGCTCTTCTGTCGGGTGTAGATCGAACAGCCGGGGCCGACTTGCGCCAGCGCGGTGGCGGCGACATCGAGGCAGACGAAATGCGGGCACAGGAAAATCAGCGGGCCGGCGCCGATCAGCTCCAGCGGCACCGCCGGCTCGATTTGGATCAGCCGCTGCAGCCGCACCGGTGGCGCCCACCACAAGATGCCGCGCTCGAGGATGGCGCGCGCATAATCCTTGAAATGCTGGCGCGCGATCGCACGCCGCTCGGCTTCCGATAATTCCGGCACGCACAGGCGCAGGTTGGTCAGCGCGATATGGCGGCGCGAGCGCACCAGCAGGAACAGCGCTGCGCCGATTCCCTCGCCCAGCCGGCCCAGGAGCGGCAACGGCAGCCAGTGCAGCAGCCACAGCAAGCCCAGCAGCAGCCTCATGCCGGCCCCTGTCCATCGGTGGGCGCCGTGGGTCCGGCGACGCCGGGCGGCGCCTTGTGGCGCTGGTAGCTCCACAGGTATTGCGCCGGGCAGCGCGCGATCAGCGCCTCCATCGCGGCATTGATGGCGCGCGCCTGCTGCTGCGGGCTGCCTTCCGGCAATTGCCCGCATTCGACGAAGTGCAATAGGTAGCCTTGTCCGCGCGGACGCCGTTCGGCATATACCGCGATGATCGGCGCACGCGACAATTGCTGCAGCCGGGCCGGCAGCGTCATCGTGTAGGCCGGGCGGCCGAAGAAGTCGGCCCACACGCCTTCGCCCTCCTGCGGCACCTGGTCCGGCAACACGCCGACCGTTTCGTTGCGTTTCAGCGCTTTCAACAGCAGCCGAACGCCGCCCAGATTGGCCGGCGCCAGGAACAGGTTGCCGCGGGCGCGCGCGCCTTCCATCAGCGGCTTTAACGCCGCCTTGCGTGGTGGGCGGTACATCACGGTCAGGCGCGTGTGGACCGCGGTGGCCTGAGCACTGACCTCGAAACAGCCGAGGTGCGGCGTCAGGAAGATCACGCCCTGGCGGGCATCCAGCGCCGCCCGCACCAGTTCCCAGTTGACCATCGTCACGCTGGCCAGCACGCGTTGCGGCGGCGCACACCAAATGAATGGCAGTTCGGCGATGCTTTTGCCGGCTTCTGCAATCGACGCCCGCAGATGCTGGCTGTAGCCGGCTCGCTCAAGATTGTTTCTGAGTCGCTGACGATAGGTTGGCGACGCCAAATAAACAAGCCACCCAAGGGCTGCGCCCAGTGCGTGTAGCGCTGACAGCGGTAAATGGGACAGCAGGCGGAAAAGGAAAACCAGCATAGGGGAAGACAAAGTGGCGAAACGAGCCAGAATTTCTCGACAGACGAGGTCGCACGCAATCAATCCGCACGAACCAGGAGAGAAATGAGCCAGGCGGAAATTATACTGTCTGAAACCGGATTGCTTGAATTGGACGGGCAATCAGGAATTGGCGGCTTTTATTCGGGGGCATGGCCGGCGCAAAACTTTATGGAGAGAGTGCCGGCGGCGGTATGAGCGCAGTGGAGAGGTGCTGGTAAAAGCGCCTTCATGGCCGGCAGGCCACAAGCTGATGCGCTTCATCGCGGTATCCGGGGCTAAGGCAATTAGCGTTGATGACGTTTCAGTGTGGGCCATTGTTTCGAGCGATTTCCCATTTTTCGTCCCTGCTGCGCGTTTTCCCTTCGTACCCATCCATTTCGGCGTGGCCACCTCTACATCTTTGGTTATCGTACCCATAGCATTAAGTTATAGGCTGTGCGCAACTAATTATTTGTTTTCGGTTTCACTCAGTTTCAGAATGCCAAGAGTTCTCCGGTTCTGGCTGAGAGTTGCGCCGGCGACAATGGGTCGAGCTTGTCGGCGTGCGCCTGTTTCCCATACCGAAACGCTTTCATCGCCAAGCCGAAATGGAGGAGTGTCGTTACGGCGATAGTAAATTTAAAGAGGTCGATTTCGGATTGTCGGCGGAATCGGCCGCCTCGATCGGATTGCGTTAAAAGGTTCCACGAATGCATATTTGCGTATTGGGTGCCGGCGTCATTGGAACGACATCGGCGTATCAACTGCTGGAGGCAGGGCATCAGGTCACGCTGCTCGATGCAAAGCCTGTGCCTGCGTCGGGAGCGAGTCTGGGCAATGGCGCGCAATTGAGCTATTCCTACGTGGCCCCGCTCGCCGATCCGTCGGTGTGGTCGAAGTGGCCTTATTACCTGGCTAGCCCGAATTCTCCTCTCACTCTGCGCCCCTGGACCGATTCCGCGCAGTGGGGCTGGTTGCTCCAGTTCCTGGCCGCCTGCACCCCGGGAAAAGTGCGAAGCACGACGATCGAGCTGTTGCGGCTGGCATTTTTCAGCCGTGAGCAATTGGCGCGTCTGCGAGGGACGATGCCGTTTGATTTCCTGCATCGAACGGCTGGGAAGCTGGTCATGTTCAGTGATGCAAATGCATTGCAGCTGGCAAAAAAACAGATCGATTTCCAGGCCGAACACGGCTGCGAACAGGAAATTGTCGACGCTGGCCGGTGCCTGGGAATAGAGCCGGCCTTGGTGGCGTCCGGGCGTAAGTGGGCCGGCGGGGTGTACACCCCAAGTGAAGAAGTCGGCGACTGCGCATTGTTTTGCCAGCGGTTGTTGGCGAGCATGAAGAACCACCCCGGGTTTGAGTTTTTGCCGTCGATGCCGATCAGCCGAGTGGAAGTCAAAAATCGCGTGCTGCGCTCGGTGTGGGCAGGCTCCGACAACATCCAGGCCGATGCCTTCGTGCTGGCGATGGGAGCAGAAAGTGCCGCATTTGCCAGCAAGGCCGGCTTTTCGGTGCCGATTTATCCGCTCAAAGGCTATAGCATCACGGTTCCCCTGGGGGAGGCGGTGCTCGCGGTCGCGCCGCAGGTGTCGATTACCGACCTATCCAGAAAAATCGTCTATGCCCGGTTGGGGGATCGCATGCGCGTCGCCGGCCGCGTTGAATTGGTCGGCATGAATCCAGACATACCCAAACGGGCAATCGATGAGCTGACGCGTGCGGTGGCGGAAACATTTCCTGGCTGCGTTTCGCCCAGCGCTGCGGACGGTTCGGCATGGTCGCCTTGGGCGGGATTTCGTCCGGCCACGCCAACCGGTTTGCCGATCATTGGCCCGTCTCCAGTCGAAAATTTATACCTGAATGTCGGTCACGGTAGTTTGGGCTGGACGCTCGCATGCGGCAGTGCCGCGCTGTTGGCGCAGCAGATTGACGGCAAGGCCACGGCGATCGATACGGCTGCTTTCCGCTTTAATGGATAGCCAGCTGGCGACCTGATGCAATCCGGGCGCATGCGATCGGGGCTGGGTGCGGGAACTGGAGTGGATCGCTGAGGGTGGCGCCGGTTATCGGCGTAAGCCACGAGGTAGCGTCATGTGTACGGCAACCGGTATTTGCCTGCAAGACTTTGCCCTGAAAGGACTGCTTGATCTACAAGCCTGCCAACGTGTTGGATGGTGACTTGTCGAGCCTTTGATGGCGCGTCCCGGACGCAGAAAATCGCATCATTGCCGCCGACAAGAAAATGCTACCATCCATGCCGCTCGTCAAAGGTACTCGAAAGATTGCATGCAACTTAGGCAACTCGAAGTGTTCTACGCCGTCATGATGACCGGGTCGATCAGCGCCGCGGCGCGCATGCTGAATATCACCCAGCCTGGTGCCAGCAAGATTATCCAGCAGTTGGAACGCAGGAGTGGCTTTAGCCTCTTCACGCGTGCGGGCGGCAGGCTGCGTCCATCGCCAGAGGCACTGGTTCTGTTCAAGGAAACACAGGTCTTGTATGCGCAGTTGGAGAAGATCAAAGCGCTCATGCAAAACCTCAAACGCGGTACCGGCCAGACGGTGATCCGCGTCAGCAGCACCACCGCTTTGGCACACGACGTATTGCCGATCGCAACACAAGATTTCAGGAGCATGCACTCCGAATGCAAGGCAGAGTTGCATACGGCGAATACCAAAGGAATTTTCGACGCGTTGATGCTGCGCGAGATCGATCTCGGCTTCGCACTTAATCCCCCCGAACATCCGGCGATCGAGCGAAAAGTCCTGGCGACGGGAGAACTGGTATGCATTGCGCCCCCGGGTTTTCGCCATACGTCCAAAAAATTCCGGTATCTGGATTTTGCTGACCATCCATTCATTGCGATGCACTGGGATGATCCGCTGGCGAAATTGTTTTTCAGTGAATGCAACACCGCAGGCGTCGAGCTTTCCAGCGCGGTGGTCGTGCGTACTTATCTGATGGCGCGCACGCTGGTTCAGCGTGGCGCAGGCTTGGCGGTGATCGACCAATACACGGCGCAGCACGGGGGTGACGGATCAGTCGAGATTTTCGAACTGGAGCCAAAACTCCAGTTTTCCGTGAACGCGTTATGGCTGAAGGACAATGAGCCGTCGCTGCTGGTCAAATCATTTATTGATGGTTTCCAAAAGGCCGAACGGCGCGTGGCGCAGAATCTGTTTCGGCAAGCACCCGAGTCTCGACGCCCAGACTGATCTGGGTAGTGGTGACGTGAAGGTGTGCGGGCGCTGTTCGCCGTGACAAAACTGGTTCTTAACCTGCGCGACCACGCTCAACAATGCCGTGGCGCAAGATGTGTCCTTAGTCGCGCCCTACAATAGTTTGGGGCAGCCGATATCCGGCGCAGCGGAGGGGCCAACGGCTAACGAGGCGGCATGTTGCAGGCGCAGCGCAAACGGATGAATTGATGTGATGCCGGGCTGGATAAGCGGCCACTAAAAATACAATATCCTTAAAAATCCATGCCCGGGCACGGGAAATCGGCGGCGCTGAAATCCTCTTTTTTTCGTGTCGAGTTCCTTCCGCCGTAAACAGGCGTAAAATAATAAACAATAGTAACCGCCAAGTTTAATAGACAACTTGCGAGGCGGTCGGCGACAGCAGCAGGGTCGCGGAAAATTCGCTAAAGCGTCGCAGGCTCAGCTTCAGTTTTTGGCCGCGACATGGTCACCAATCTGAACAGGAGCCTGACGCATATGACCCACGAATACCTCTTTACTTCGGAATCCGTCTCCGAAGGCCATCCCGACAAAGTTGCCGACCAGATTTCCGACGCCATCCTCGATGCCGCGCTGGAACAGGATCCGCGCGCCCGCGTCGCCGCTGAAACCCTGTGCAATACCGGCCTGGTGGTGCTAGCCGGTGAAATCACCGCCAATGCCAACATCGACTACATCCAGGTCGCGCGCGATACCCTGAAGCGCATCGGCTACGACAATGCCGACTACGGCATCGACTACAAGAGTTGCGCGGTGATGGTGTGCTATGACAAGCAATCGCCCGACATCGCGCAGGGCGTCAACGAAGGCCAGGGCGTCGATCTGGATCAGGGCGCCGGCGACCAGGGCCTGATGTTCGGCTACGCCTGCGACGAAACGCCGGAGCTGATGCCGGCCGCGATCCATTACGCGCACCGCATCGTCGAACGCCAGTCGCAACTGCGCAAGGACGGCCGCCTGCCGTGGCTGCGCCCCGACGCCAAATCTCAAGTGACGCTGAAGTACGTCGATGGCCGCCCGGTCGCGATCGACACCATCGTGCTGTCGACCCAGCATGCGCCGGACGTCAAGCACAGCCAGATCGAGGAAGCGGTGATCGAGCTGATCATCAAGCCGGTGGTGCCGGCC
>DATJCV010000202.1:0-1733 GCA_035497775.1 Burkholderiaceae bacterium
GTTCCGCTTCAAGACCGACGCCGAAGCGGTGGCGATGGCCAACGACACCGAGTTCGGACTCGCCAGCTATTTCTACTCGCGCGACATCGGCCGCATCTGGCGCGTGGCCGAAGCGCTCGAAAGCGGCATGGTGGGCATCAACACCGGGCTGATCTCGAACGAAGTCGCGCCTTTCGGTGGCGTCAAGCAATCCGGCCTCGGGCGCGAAGGGTCGAGCTATGGCATGGATGATTATCTGGTGATCAAGTACCTGTGCATGGGCGGAATCTGACCGCATCGCAGGGGCGCACGCCGCTGGCGGGATAACGGTAAGATATTCCAGTTATCGTTACCGCATCCAGAAGAAGGCACCCCATGTCGAGCCATCCCGAGGAATTGCTGCCCGCCGCCTTGCCGCTGATCGCGGTGGCCGGCCTGTCCGCCAAAAGCAGCCGCCCGAGCCATGAAGTGGCGCAGTACATGCAATCGCAGGGCTTCCGGATCATCCCGGTCAACCCGATGTATGCAGGTACTTACATTCTTGGAGAGCTTTGTTATGCAAGCCTGCACGAAGCAGAGGTCGCGCTGGCAGCGGAGGATCTGAAGATCGGCATCGTCGATTGCTTTCGCAAGTCGAGCGAGGTCGGCGCCATCGTCGACGAGGCCATCGCGCTCGGCGTGCCGTGCGTCTGGCTGCAATTGGGCGTCATTGACGAAGCCGCCGCCGCCCGCGCCCGCGCCGCCGGCATGACCGTCATCATGGACCGCTGCATCAAGATCGAACACGCGCACGGCAACATGCACGGTGTCCTGTGAGCGTGCCAGGCAGGCGCCGTCGCACATGATTCGGGCCGAGCCGGCCAGCCGCCGCCGACCGGCGATTGCCTCACCCATGCCGGAAATCCCGCAGCCGATGCGGCGCGCCCATGCCGGTCCGCGTCCCGCATACCGCGCGCTGAAAGTTGCCGAATGCGCCGCACCGTCGCTCCCAGAACCATATTACAGTGGAGTATGTGCAAATTCCGTAGAATATTCGCCCGTAATTCGCCCATTCTATTGAGAGTATATAAAGGGCGCAACACTTCCTGGTCATTTTTTCATCGGAGCTGGCATGAGCGCATTATTCGCCTACCTGCATCACCTGGCCGCCTTTACGCTGGTGGCTGCGCTGGCCTGCGAATGGGTCTTGATGCGGGGCGAACTGACGGTCGGCACCGCGCGCCGGCTGCAACTGGCCGACCTGATGTACGGCGTGAGCGCCGGCGTGATCGTGGTGGTCGGCATCCTGCGCGTGGTGTATTTTGAAAAAGGCGCCTCGTACTACTATCACAGCGCGCCGTTCATCGCAAAAATGACGCTGTTCATCCTGGTCGGCCTGCTGTCGATCTATCCGACGCTGCAGTTCGCGCGCTGGGGCAAGGCGCGCAAGCAGGGCAGGGCGCCGGCGCCCGCCGCGCTCCAGACCGCGCGCATCCGGGCGGCGATCCGCCTGGAGCTGGCGCTGATCGTGCCGCTGATCCTGTGCGCGGTATTGATAGCCAAAGGTATCGGCCATCTCGGCTGAGGCAGGGTGGCGGCACGCCATCATCGTGAATCTTCAACGGAGCGATGCATGTTCGATTTGAAGCCGCAACAGTACGCCAGCAAAGAGGCGCATTACGCCGACCTGCTGCAACAGGCGCGCGGCCTGATGGCCGGCGAGCGCGACCTGATCGCCAATGCCGCCAACTTCAGCGCGCTGGTGTACCACAGCC
>DATJCV010000203.1:0-5237 GCA_035497775.1 Burkholderiaceae bacterium
TCCCTTGGCCAGTTCGAGGCGCTTGCGCATCGCCAGCGTCAGCGTGGCGGCATTCTGCTCGGCGACCTTGGCCAGGCCGGTGAACTCCAGGTGCGCCATCGCCTGTTCACGCGCGGCGGCGATTCCCTTGGCTGCACCAGCGAACAGGGCAGCCGCCGCCACATTCTCCAGCGCAGTCATTTCAGGAAACGGCTGCACCACCTGGAACGTGCGACCGAGACCCAAACGCGCTGTCTGGAAGGGTTTGAGACCGGTAATGTCGTTCCCGTCCAGCAGCACACGCCCACTGGTCGCCCGGTGGACACCTGTAATCACATTGACCAGCGTAGTCTTTCCGGCGCCATTGGGCCCGAGCAAACCGATCACCTCGCCGCGGCCGATAGACAACGAGACATTACTCAGCGCGGCGAGGCCACCGAAACGGCGCGACACTCCGCTCAGTTCAAGAATAGGATTCATTGATGCCCTCCCGTTTTCCTTGAATTCGTCCCCAGCTTTTTTTCAAGCGATCGCGAATGCCGTTCTTCCCCAACAAACCCTGCGGCATGAATAGGACCAACAAAACGATCACTAGTCCGAGAATGCCGGTATGCAGTGACACATAATTACGCCAGACCAGCTCTTCCAGTCCGAGGAACGCGGCCGCACCGATCAAGGGCCCGAACACGGAACCGACGCCGCCCATCAAGCACATGACAATCGGTTTGATTGCATAGCCGATTTCAAAGACGTCAGGCGGCTCGATGTACTGCACCCAAGAGCCATAGACTGCGCCCGCCATGCCGACGAAGATTGCCGATAGCGCGAACGCGATGGTTTTATACAGAGTCGTATTGACGCCGATCATGTCCGATGCCTCTTCGTTCTGCTTGATGCAGCGCAGCCCGAAGCCGAGCCGGGAATAAGCGACCGTGATGGCGGCAAGCAAGGTCAGCACCGCCAGGATCAGCATCGCGTAGTAATAGAAATTCGCCGCCGCCGCCACATTCATCTTGAGCATAGGGAGATTCAGCCCCATGCCGCCGCCCGTCAGTTCGGTGGCGGAGTTGATCAACTCCCGCAGCACTTCGGCCACCCCTAGGGTAGCGATCGCGAAATAGTGACCACGCAAACGCAACAGGGCAAACCCCAGCACGAAGGCGAATATAAAGGTGCCGATTCCTGCCAGGACCCAGCAGAGGATGGGCAGCCACCCCGCCGTTTGCGCCACACCGCCGACATAGGCGCCAAGGCCGAAGAAAGCGCTGGTGGCAAACGAGGGATAGCCGGTCATGCCGCCGATGAAGTTCCACGACAGGGCCAGGATGCTGTACAGAAGCATGAAGGTACCGAGCCGCATCAGATAGGCTTCGCCGCTCAAGGGCACCAACGCCGCCGCAACTGCCAATCCAAGCGCCAGCAGAATCGAGCGGGTCGGCCGCGGCATGACGGACGGCTGAAGAGAAGTACTTGATGAGAATTTCATTCGTAGCCTTTCTTGCCCATCAGCCCTGTCGGCCTTACCAACAACATCAGAATCAAGAGCGTGAAGGCGACAGTGGTTGCATACTCGGATCCAAACCAAAGGGCGCCGAAGCTTTCCGCCATGCCCAGCGCAATGCCGCCGACGATCGCACCCGGTACACTACCCAAACCGCCCAGCACGCAGGTAACGAATGCCTTGCCCAAATAAGATCCGGAGACCAAAGGAGAAATCGGGAAAATCACCGCCAGCAATACTCCCGCCGCGCCGGCCATCAGCGCACCGATGCCGAACGTGATGGCGTACACGCGCGCCACTGGCACCCCCATTAACGCTGCCGCTTCGCGATCCATTCGGACTGCGACGATTGCCCGCCCGATGCGCGAGCGCGTCATCAGCAGATACAGCAGGCCGGTCAAGAGGAATGCCAGAACCATGGCGTACAGACGATCCAGTGGGATAGACATGGTGCCCAACACCAGTTGCCCCAAGGGCGGGTCGAGCGTGAGCTTGCGGTAGTCGGCTGTAAATGCCAGCAGCAGCGAGTTCCCGAGCATCAGATCAAGCCCGAAGGTCAGCGTCAGGGTGATCAGGATCGGCGCACCGATAACCCGATTGATGATCCCGGCCTGGAGCAGCCAGCCCAGGACGAAAAAGAATGGTGCGATGAACAGGATCGAGATGAATGGATGAATCCCGAGCTGCGCATGGGCGAAATACGCCAGATAGGATCCCAGCACGATGAACGATCCGTGCAATATGTTGATGATGTTGAGGACGCCCCATACCAGGGAGAACCCCGACGCGATACATGCGTAGAGTCCCCCCAGGATGATGCCGTTGACAAGAATCTGAGCCAGCATGTTGGGCTACTTCTATTTAACGTCGAGTGCGAGGTTGCCCTGACTCACGGCAGCCGGAGAAAGAATGACCGGCTTGCCCCCCTGAATCTGGAACACGGGCGGCTCCAGGTCGGTGATCTGCCCGTTCGAGCCGAACTTGACCGGCCCGTAGAATGTCATTTCGTTTATGCTGGCCAAGGCGTCACGGACTTTCTTGGGATCGATGGAATTGACGCGCTCAATCGCCAGTTGCAAAACCGCTCCTGCGGCTGCCGAGGAGGCGGCGGCATAATCGGCCTCGTTCTTGTATTTCGCCCGGTATGCCGCATTGAAATTCTCGGTGGTACCAAACAGATCCTTACCGTTATAACGAACCGCCGGATGCCACCATGCGACGCTCGACACGTTTTCAGCGGAATTCCCCAGCGCTGCGACGAATTCCTTATAGGCGGGGCCAGCCAGCATCGTCACAACTGGAGCCTTGATGCCAAGATCAGTCAACTGCTTTTTCACCAGAATCAGATCGTTCAAATAGCCGGTCACGAAAATCCATTGCGGCGCCTTGGCCTTGATCTGGGTCAGCGATGAGGCATGGTCCATGGTGCCGACAGCGAATTTTTCGAAAAACACAACATCGAGGTTTCTCGCCTTCGCGGATTTTTCCATTTCCTGCGCAATCGACAGCGGGAAAAGGTCATTACGCGCCAGAATGGCGACTTTCTCGACGTTTTTTGTTTTCGCCTTGACAAGGTCCGTGATCGAGTTCGTCAGCGATTGATTCGGCGTAAACAGCCCAAACAGGTACTTATAGCCCTGGTCATACACCTGATCGGATGATGCAGTCGGCGCCAACATCGGTATTTCATATTTTTCTGCCACGCTGCTCGCTGCTTTGGTCGCGCCGGAACCCAACGGCGAGAACAGGAAATTGACCTTGTCCTGTACTACCAGTTTTTCAGTAGTCTGCACCGCCTTTGGGGTATTCGACTGATAGTCGGCGTACACCATTTCCACCTTGAATTTTTTATCGCCCACCTTGATACCGCCCGATTTATTGACGGTTTCAACCCACAGGTCATATCCGCTTTGCAGCTTGGCAGCCTCCGGCGAGAGCGCGCCGGTAAGCGGGATGGGTGCGCCAATCCGAATCACGTCCGGCGCGGCGGCGGCCGAAGTCGCCATGGCAGTCATGACTGCGGTTGCGAAAAGGTTACGAGCCGTAGATAAAATTTTCATGAAATCTCCTGTGTTATGAAATTGGACGCCGCTCGACCGAATTTCCGGACGACGTGCACAGTGTAGTAGGGGGTTACCAGTGCGAGAAGCAGCGTTTTTAAACTGCAGCGTTGCCAAAAAGAGCGCACTGGCAACTCCTGGCAATAATGCAAACATCGTATCGATCAATGCTCGGACAACTCCGTGTTTGCACTGATTTTCTGGGTAATTTCTTCGATTAGCGCAGTCACGGCCAATGCCAGTTTCTTACCGCGCCTGACGAGCATGATGGCGCGCGACGACGCCAGGATCGGATCCCTCAATGGCACTGCGCACAAAGCGCCGTTGCGGATGTCTTCGGCGATCGCATAGCTCGGCAGAACGGTAACCAAGCCTTTCCCTTTACGCACCAGACTCTTCGCCGCCTCAATCGAATTGGTTTCACATGTCATGTACAAATCCTTGCCCGATTTTGCGGCAGCGCGGTCGATCAGTTGCCGTATGCCGAACGAAGCATCCGGCAGCACAAGGCTATGCCGAAACAGATCGGCGGTGCGAGCGCTGCGTTTGCCGCCGAGTGGATGTTCCGGCCGAACGATCGCGCAAAGCGGCTGGATCAGCTCCCCCATCGGCCGTAATTCCTTCAGCTTCGGCGGTTGGAACGCGATGCCCACATCCACCTCTCCCGCCAGGACCGCATCTATCACCGACTGCGAACCCAATATCGATAGAAACACCATCACGTTTGGATATTTCATCTGGAAATCGGCAATGCAATCGGCAAGAAAATTCGGCACGATACCTTCGACCGAGGCAATGCGAACCGAACCGCTGCGCAATTGGGTCAGATCATCGATCAAGCCGATCGCTTCATGGATCCGCAGTTGGGATTTTTCGGAAAATTCAAGAAAAATAGCCCCGGCTTGGGTAACCACCACGCCACGTGCGCGACGTTCCAGCAAAGGCGTTCCCAGCGCGTCCTCGAGTTTCGCAATTTGACGCGTAATCGCGCTTGGAGCCACATGGATACGCTCGGCCGCATTGCGAATCGATCCCGCTGTCGCGGCTTCGCGAAAATAGCGAAGCGCTGTCGCTTCCAGTAGCTGTGTTTTGATCCGCACAGACGTCATCAACTAATCTCCGACATTTTGTTTCCCAAGATTAACCGCGAAGGATAGCAAGCAATGGCCTCGCGGCAATTTGTTTCGTGAATTTAGACCCACGCGACATAATTATTTTCGCTACCATTGATGCCTTCGCTCACGTTGAACCTCGTAATCAGTGTTCAATATTCCGCCGCCGACCATGGCATTGACTGCTCAACATCCAAACGTGCCATAGGTCGCACTTACCCCTGAATGTCCAATGCCCACGCACACCTTCCTCTGGCACGACTACGAAACCTTTGGCATCTCGCCGCGGCGCGACCGCCCGGCGCAGTTCGCGGCGATCCGCACCGACGCCGAACTGAACCCGATCGGCGAGCCGATCATGCTGTACTGCCAGCCGGCGCCGGACTACCTGCCCGATCCGCAATCCTGCCTGATCACCGGCATCACGCCACAAGTCTGTCTGCAGCGCGGCGTGCCGGAAGCTGAATTCGCCGCCGACATCGAACAGGCGTTTTCCGAACCGGGCACGATCGGGGTCGGCTACAACACGATCCGTTTCGATGATGAATTCACCCGCTTTTTATTCTGGCGCAACCTGATCGACCC
>DATJCV010000204.1:0-4033 GCA_035497775.1 Burkholderiaceae bacterium
CTCGACAGCATCATCGTCCATACCAAGAGCATCGCCTCGGCCTTGCGTCCGCCGCTACTGGATGATTTCGGACTGGTGGCGGCACTGAAATGGGCCAGCGAACGCTTTCAGAAAAAAACCGGGATTCGTTGCTCCTTGCAAAGCGGAGAATTCGCCACGCCGATCGGCGACCCGCACGAGTCGGTGATTTTTCGCGTGGTCCAGGAAGGACTGTTGAACATCGAGCGGCATGCGGGCGCCAGCCACGTCAATCTCGCGCTTTGGCGCGCTGAAGGCAAGCTGCACGTGCTGTTGCGTGACAATGGCAGCGGCATGGCGCCGCTCAGCCGCAACAAGCCAGGCTGCTTCGGCCTGGTCGCCATGCAGCAGCGGGTATATTCGCTTGGCGGCAAGATCGAGATCGCTAACATTCAGCCGTCCGGCGTCGAAATTCACGCTTCGATTCCGCTCGAGCGGACTACCGGGGAAGCAGCATGATCCGCATTGTGATTGCCGATGACCATACCATCATGCGTGAGGGACTGAAGCGCATTCTCGATGAAGTAGAGGAAATCGAAGTGGTGGACGAAGCGGTCAACGGTTTTGAAGCATTGGCGCAAGTGCGCAAAGGCGGCTTCGATGTGCTGCTGCTGGATTTATCGATGCCCGGGCGCAGCGGTGTCGACCTGATTCGCCAGATCAATGATGAAGCGCCCAAGCTACCGATGTTGATCCTCACCATGCACGAAGAAGAGCAATATGCGGTGCGCAGCATCCGTGCCGGCGCACGCGGCTATCTGACCAAGGAAAGCGCTGGCACGCAATTGGTGGTCGCGATTCACAAGGTGGCTTCCGGCCGTCCCTACATCAGCGAGGAAGTGGCCGAGCAGTTGGCAATGGAATCGATGCCGGCGCACCAGGTGTTCCCGCACCAGCAGCTATCCGACCGGGAGTTTGAAGTCTTTACACAGTTGGTTGGCGGAAAATCGATCTCCGACATTGCACTCCAACTTCATTTGAGTGCCAAAACGGTGAGCACCCACAAATCGCGCATTCTGCAAAAAATGGGGGTGCCATCACTGGCACAACTGGTGCAGTACGCGATTGCCCACCACCTGGTTGGCCCCCTGAAAAGCTGAGCCTCCAGCGCACGAAAACTTCCGAACTGATTCTTTTTATCAGCGGAATCCTACAGTCGTGCGGCATTTACCGATAGTCACATTCAGTGCCCGCTTATTGTGATGGCTTAATACTATTGCAATAATACCAACCCGGATCGACAGTACGGCACGCACCGATCAAGACATAAAAACCTTTGCGCGACCATCACAGACGACCCGGAAAAAGTACCTGAGTCTCGATCGGAGCACAGGTCACAACAATGTACAAGCGACCGTACACCAGTTGTCGGGAAGGTTTTTGACCCCGCCAGCCAACTATCTTGAAACAGGAGATCACTATGTTGTCCACGCAAACGTCTGAATCGAAGATCACCCCACTCGCCTCGCAGCACGTCTCGCCGATGGATGCCGGATGGCAACGACAAGGAAAATTATGGTCGAGCCTGAAGGAAGTGTGCGAACTGTTGCGCATCGCCGCCACGTGCCCGATCACCGATGACGAACGGCTATTTCAGCATGTGCAGTTCAAAACCGGGCAACGGGTACACACCATTGGTCAGCCATTCGATACGCTCTACATTGTGTATTCCGGCTTCCTGAAAACCGTTCTGATCGACGAATACGGCAACGAGCAGGTTCTCAGCTTCCCGATGCGCGGCGATCTGCTCGGGGTCGACGGTATCCATACCCGGCACCATGCCTCGGAAGCGGTGGCG
Organism: Burkholderiaceae bacterium; assembly: GCA_035497775.1. Classification (GTDB taxonomy): domain Bacteria; phylum Pseudomonadota; class Gammaproteobacteria; order Burkholderiales; family Burkholderiaceae_D; genus DATJCV01. Next base: position 1,817 of record DATJCV010000204.1, read on the forward strand.
CTGTCCAACTGCGATCTGATCATTTTGCCATTCAAGAGACTGACTGCGCTGGGCCGCGTGCATGCGGATCTGGAGCCGGCAATGTACGGCGTCATGAGCCGCGAACTGGTGCGCGAACAGGCGATGGTCAGTATGTTGGGAGCGCTGAGCGCCGAAGCCCGGGTGGCACGCTTCCTGGTGTCGCTCTCCGAGCGTTTCGCCGACATGGGCTACTCCAGCAAGTTTTTCAATTTGCGCATGACGCGCCACGAGATCGGCAGCTATCTCGGCTTGACCCTCGAAACGGTCAGCCGCACCTTGTCTGCCTTCAACGAAATCGGCTTGATCAACGTCGATCAGCGTTCCATTGCCATCAATGATGCCGATGCGCTCAAATGTCTGCGCCGCCTGCCTCCCTCCAGCTCCCGTGCCAAGCAGATTGCCTCCAGAAAATTGAAACAGGCTGCACGCGAGACCAGCGTCGACAACGGCTGGGTTCCTCTTCCGATCTGATGCCGTCGGCCGCGGGCACGGCTGCCAGCAAAATGACCAACGACAGCCAGTCCCGCCAGTGCTGAACTAGCGCAACCGCAATATGTCTATTTATTGCGAGGTACAGCATTTCCCTCCAGTTCGGTACGGCAAGGCCCAGCGGAGCATGCTTGTATCAAAGTGCGACGTGGCGTTTTTGCCCGAAGCCTGTTCAGCCAGCGCCATTGCGGATGTAGTCGACATGAGGCAAATCATGTCGCTTTATGTAAATGCAGCCAAAAATTTACATTTCCTTTTTCCCCGAAGACATGGGGGTGGTTTCGGCGCTTTTTTATGTCGAATCGGAGGCTGATATTTTTGGCTGGTATGGCACCAGTAACAGACGGCGGTTTTACGCTGCGTTTTTCATGGCGGAAAATTTTTACGCAAAACGTGCCACCGTCTTGCACCGCAGCCTGTATGGCGATGTGTACGGACCATGGACTGCGGATTATCCGCCGGCCCGCGGCCGTAGCCGTTGTCCGCTGCCGGAAACCATACGTCATGAATTGGAGCGTATTCAGTTCGAGTTCATTTCCGAATGGCTGTTCTTCAAGACCGATCCTGCCATCGATGCGGAACTAGCGGCCTATCAGTGCCACAGTCTTCCGGTCAATACGCTCAACATCAAATTCAAGCGCTTGCGGCGACTGAATCGGCGCGACGGCGCCTGGAGCTACTCGACCGCCGGCACCGACCTCAACGTGCTGGAGTTCCTGCAAAAATACCTGCGCTTTCATCCGCGTGGCATGACCGGCTGAAATGCCGAAGATGTCACGGCGCACGTCATCACAACGCATTTTCCATTCTCGCTGCGCGTATTGCAGCCTCATCATTTCCATATACTCTGTGTATGGCAGTAAGTTATCGCATATAAATTAACACTATTTTATGCATACTCCATACAAGCTACAAAAGCTACAATATCTGGCACTCATTTGCACCTGCCCCCTCCTCTCACACATAACAAGAAATCGCCACCATGAGCCACTCCAGGAATTTGCGCACACTGACCGTTCACGCCGGCCAGCACCCTGACCCGCAATACGGCTGCCTGGCGGCACCCATTTATCAAACCTCGACCTTTGCCTACGGCTCGTTCGAGCGCGGCGCGCAAATTTTTGCCGGCGAAACACCAGGTTATGTGTATAGCCGCATGGCTAATCCGACCGTCGTCATGCTGGAGCGCAAGATCGCTGCGCTCGAGCAGGCCGAAGCCGCCATCGCCTTTTCCAGCGGCACCGGCGCCATCAGCTCCTTGCTGCTGGCATGCTTGAACCCCGGTGATGAAATATTGTTCGTCGGCCCGCTCTATGGCGGCACCGAGGCGCAACTGCGCGACCTGCTGCCGCGCTTCGGCATTCGCGCTGTCGAAGTCGCCAGCGCCGACGCACTGCCTGCGGCCATCACTTCGCATAGCCGCATGATTTATGTGGAAACGCCGATGAACCCGACCCTCGGTATCGTCGACCTGGCGCAAATCGCCACCATCGCGCGCGAGCATCGCCTGCTCAGCGTCGCCGATAACACCTTTGCCACGCCGATCCTGACGCAGCCGCTGGCGCTGGGCATTGACCTGTCGCTGCACTCGGCCACCAAGTACATCGGCGGCCACGGCGACGCCACCGGCGGCATCATTGCCGGCGCCTGCCGCCATCTGGATCCGATTCGCCACGTCGGCATGAAACAGATCGGCGCCTGCATGAG
>DATJCV010000205.1:0-1576 GCA_035497775.1 Burkholderiaceae bacterium
TCGGCCACCGCAAAGATCGGCGCTTCCGGGTCCTTGTTGATGGCGACGATGGTTTTCGAATCCTTCATCCCGGCCAGATGCTGGATCGCGCCGGAAATCCCGACCGCGATGTACAACTGCGGCGCCACGATCTTGCCGGTCTGGCCGACCTGCCAGTCGTTCGGCACGAAACCGGCGTCGACCGCCGCGCGCGACGCCCCCATCGCGGCCCCGAGCTTGTCGGCCAACGGCTCGAGAATCTTGAAGTTGTCACTGGACCCCAGGCCGCGCCCGCCCGAGACGATGATCTTGGCGGCGGTCAGTTCCGGCCGGTCGGAGGTCGCCAATTCCCGCGCCACGAAGGCGGAGCGGCCGGAATCGGCCACCGCCGTCACGTTCTCGATGGCGGCAGCGCCACCCTGGGCGGCGGCGTCAAAGCCGGTGCCGCGCACGGTGATCACCTTGACGGCATCCGCCGATTGCACGGTGGCAATCGCGTTGCCGGCGTAGATCGGGCGCTCGAAGGTGTCCGGCGCATCGACCTTGGTGATTTCCGAAATCTGCCCGACGTCCAGCTTGGCGGCCACCCGCGGCAGGATATTCTTGCCGTAGGCGGTGGCCGGCGCCAGGATATGCGAATAACCGCCGGCCAGCGCCAGCACTTGCGCGGCGACATTTTCGGCCAGGCCGTCGGCGAACTGGGGCGCATCGGCGACCAGCACCTTGGCGACGCCGGCAATCTGCGCCGCCGCTGCGGCCGCGGCCGCGGCGTGATGGCCGGCCACCAGGATGTGGACTTCGCCGCCGCACTGGATGGCGGCGGTGACGGTGTTCAGGGTGCTTGCCTTGAGCGAAGCGTTGTCGTGTTCAGCAACGACGAGTGCAGTCATGACATTCCTTTGGTTGAGTTGGTGGGGGAGCGGCTGGCTCAGGCGCTGGTGCGCCGCATGAACTCTGCCCCGCAATTTTCCTGACTGGGTGGGGACAGAGTACCGCTCCGCTTCACTCTGTCCCGCCCTGCGTTAGATTACCTTGGCTTCGTTTTTCAGCTTCGCCACCAGCGTCGCCACATCCGGCACCTTGACCCCGGCCGAGCGCTTCGGCGGCTCCGCCACTTTCAAGGTCTTCAGCCGGGCCGTGACGTCGACCCCGAGATCGGCCGGCTTCAATATGTCCAGCGGCTTTTTCTTGGCTTTCATGATGTTGGGCAACGTCACGTAGCGCGGCTCGTTCAGGCGCAAGTCGGTGGTGACGATCGCCGGCAGCGTCAGCGCCACCGTTTCCAGGCCGCCGTCGACTTCGCGCGTGACGGTGGCCTTGCCGCCGTCGACCACGACCTTGGAGGCGAAGGTGGCTTGCGGCCAGCCCAACAGCGCGGCCAGCATCTGGCCAGTCTGGTTGCAGTCGTCGTCGATCGCCTGCTTGCCGAGGATGATCAGTTGCGGCTGTTCGCGCTCGGCCACCGCCTGCAGCAACTTGGCCACCGCCAGCGGCTGCAGCTCGGCATCGGTTTCAACCAGCACGGCGCGGTCGGCGCCGATCGCCAGCGCGGTGCGCAGGGTTTCCTGGCAGGGCGCGACGCCGCACGAGACCGCGA
>DATJCV010000206.1:0-5108 GCA_035497775.1 Burkholderiaceae bacterium
AGCTTGGCCGCATCCGGCCGCCCCTGCTTGTCAAACTACTTGGCCATGTACCGCGCATGGCGGTTGACGCCAATTCATTCCGGCCACTATAGTGTCGTGATGATTTCCGAATTCGATTACCTTTCCGAGAAAATCCGTCAACTGGCGGAGTTGGCGCAATCGCTGCGCCGGGAAAATGCCGATTTGCGGCTGCAGGCATCGGCGCTGGCTTCCGAAAACGCCGAGCTCGGGCGGCGCATGCAACAGGCCCATCACCGGGTGGCGGCGCTGCTGGAAGCGGTACCCGCCGTGACACCGGATCAGGAGCTCGCGTGACCCAACTCGATGTGATGATCATGGGCCAGGCTTACCGGCTGGCGTGCCAGGTCGGCGAGGAACAGGCCTTGCAGCAGGCGGTGACTTATCTGGACGACAAGATGTGCGCGATCCGCGATGCCGGCAAGCTGAAAGGCAACGACCGGATTGCCGTGATGGCGGCGCTCGGCATCGCTGCCGAACTGCTGGCGCTGAAATCGCCCAGCGGCCCGCTGTCCGAATTGACGATGGCAGAAGTGAAACAGAAAATCTCTGCCATGCACGAAGTGCTGGATCAAGCGCTGGCGCCGCAGGAAAATTTATTCTAAAGCCTGGTGCAAGCGAGTTTGTGAGGAAGCGCGGCGCGTCGAATTGCCACTGCGCCGCAACCGGTCACATGGAAAATTACCGGGCCTCAACATGCCAGCAAACGGTTTGACATGCGACCTGAATAGGGTAGACTGAACATCCCTGCCGTGTTCGCCATTGCCATATATTCCTTGAACCATTTATACGCATCGGTTACGGACTTTTGTTTGATGGGAGTGCGCGTCGCTCGTTCGACGAACCCGAAGTTGAACTGCCTGTGACCACCTTGAACCGTCTTGGTTCGGGATGCCGGCAAAGCGGCACTGGCGGGGACTGAAATTGTAAGCGGCTGCATCGTGCAGCCGCTTTTTTTATGCGGCGCCAGCCTGCTCCAAATCAGCATATGCGCTATTGGTTAATGAAATCCGAACCGGATGAGATCGGCATCGACGACGCGCTGGCAGCGCCAAACCGCACCGTCGGCTGGTCCGGCGTGCGTAACTACCAGGCACGCAATTTCATGCGCGACGCCATGTGTGTCGGCGATGGCGTGCTGTTCTACCATTCCAGCTGCGCCGAACCGGGCATCGCCGGCCTGGCGGAAGTCGCCAGCGCGGCCTATCCCGATCCGAGCCAGTTTGATCCGGACAGCGAATACTTCGACGCCAAGGCGACGCCGGAAAATCCGCGCTGGATGCAGGTCGACGTGCGCGCCATCCAAAAAATTCCATTGATCCGCTTGCCGCAATTGCGCGCCCATGCCGAACTGGCGGACATGCAATTGCTGAAACGCGGCAATCGCTTGTCGATCACCCCGCTGACAGCGGACGAATGGCGTTTTATCACGCAGCAGTTGCTGGCCGCCGTCTAATCATCGAAAGAATTCCATGGATCTGGGTTTGATTTTTGCGCTGCTGGCGCTGGGTTCGATGACCGGCTTTGCCGCCGGCTTGCTCGGCATCGGTGGTGGGATGTTGCTGGTGCCGTTCATCACGCTGCTGCTGACCTTGAAGCACTTCCCCGAGCACCTGGTGGTGCACGTGGCGATCGCCACTTCGCTGGCGACCATCATGTTTACCTCGATTTCATCGGTGCGCGCGCATCACAAGCATGGCGCCGTGCAATGGCAAATCGTGGCGCTGCTGGCGCCGGGAATCTTGCTGGGGTCCTGGATCGGCCCATGGATCGGCAAGCAGATGAATTCGTCCATGCTGGCGGCATTTTTTGGCGTGTTCGTGCTGTTGTCGGCGACGCAGATGCTGCTGAATAAAAAACCGGCAGCGACACGCGACTTGCCGCAGCGGCCCGGCATGTTCGCCGCCGGCGGCGCGATCGGCGTGCTGTCGGGGCTGGTCGGCGCCGGCGGCGGTTTCATTTCGGTGCCGTTCATGACCTGGTGCAATGTCAAGATTCATCAGGCGGTGGCAACGTCGGCTGCGCTCGGCTTCCCGATCGCCTTGTCCGGCACGCTGTCGAATATTTATTACGGCAGCGGCGTGCCGGATTTGCCGCCCGGTTCGCTCGGTTTCATTTACCTGCCGGCGCTGCTGGTGATTTCACTCGCCAGCGTGGTCATCGCGCCGCTGGGGGCGCGCACCGCACACAAACTGCCGGTGCAGTCGCTACGCAAGATATTTTCGCTGATGCTGTATGCGCTGGCCGGCTACATGCTGTGGAAAGCGTTCGGCCGCTGACGCCACTTCCCACGCCTAGTGCGTGTGGCGCCGGGTTTCAGGCCGGATAGGGGTGTCGCAGGAGTATATTGAGAAAATGACCATTATCTGCCCGATACAAGATGCGCTCACTGGGAGTATGCGGAGCGGGCAGAGTGCTATCGCCTCCCATCCATGCGCTGCGGATGACGCCTGCCGTGCCTGCGGTGCCGCTCAGGCGTTCCGGTAGCGCTCGCGCAGCAGGTTTTTCTGCACCTTACCCATCGTGTTACGCGGCAGCTGCTCTTCGAAAAACACGTGCTTGGGCACCTTGAAGCCGGCGATCTTTCCTTTCAGCGCGCCGATGATCTGCGCCGCCGTCAGGTTCGCGCCCGGCCGCGCGATCACTACCGCGGTCACCGCTTCGCCGTAGTCGGCGTGCGGCACGCCGATCACCGCCGACTCCAGCACGCCGTCGAGGTCGTCGAGCACCAGTTCGATTTCCTTCGGGTAGACGTTGTAGCCGCCGGAAATGATCAGATCCTTGCTGCGGCCGACGATGCTCAGGTAGCCATCAGCATCCCACTGGCCGACGTCGCCGGTCCTGAAATAGCCGTCGGCGGTGAATTCCTCGGCGGTCTTTTCCGGCATGCGCCAGTAGCCGCGGAACACGTTCGGCCCCTTGACCTGGACTGCCCCCGGTTGCTGCGGCGCGCACGGTGCGGCGGTGGCCGGATCCACCACGCGCACCGAGACGCCGGGCAGCGGCAGGCCGACCGTGCCGCCGCGGCGCGCGCCGTCGTAGGGATTCGAAGTCAGCATATTGGTTTCGCTCATGCCGTAGCGCTCCAGGATGGTGTGGCCGGTGCGTTCGATGAACTGGTTGAAGGTATCGGTCAGCAGCGGCGCCGAGCCGGAGACGAACAGCCGGATGTTGGCGCAGGTGGCGCGCGTGAAGGCGGCGTCGGCCAGCAGCCGCACATAGTAGGTCGGCACGCCCATAAAGATCGTGGCGCGCGGCAGTTGCCGGATCACCTGGGCGGCGTCGAACTTGGGCAGGAAGATCATCTTGCTGCCATTCAGCAGCGCGCCGTTCGAGGCCACGAACAGGCCGTGCACATGGAACAGTGGCAGCGCGTGCAGCAGCACGTCGCCCGGTTGCCACTGCCAGTACTCGCGCAGCACCTGGGCATTGGCCGCCAGGTTGTGGTGGGACAGCATCGCCCCCTTGCTGCGGCCGGTGGTGCCGGAGGTGTACAGGATCGCCGCCAGATCGTCCGGCCGGCGCGCGACCGGCTCGAAGCGGTCGGGCTGATGGGCGGCGCGCGCCAGCAGCGAACCGGAATTCCTGCCGTGCTGCGGCTCGTCCAGCGTAAACACGTGCCGCGTGCCCGCCTTGAAGGCGATCTGCGCGACCCAGCCGAAATTCTTCGGCGCACAGACCACCACCGCCGGTTCGGCGTCGCCGATGAAGTATTCCAGCTCGGCGGCCCGGTACGCGGGATTCAGCGGCAGGTAGGTGTAGCCGGCGCTTAGCGTCGCCAGATAAAGAAACAAGGCTTCCGGCGATTTTTCGACCTGCACTGCGATGCGCGCATCCGGCGGCAGCTTCAGGCTGGCCAGCAGGTTGGCGATTTTCGCGGTGGCGCGTTCGAGGTCGCGCCAGCTGTAAAAATGGCCGTCGTGGGTCTCGATGCAGCAGGCGTCTTTATCCTGCGGAAAATTCGCTTCCAGCAGGGCGTACAGATTGGCGTTCATCGATGGCAGTACAAGGCGGATGGGAAAAGACGGATCAGCGTGCGGCTGGCCGCGGCGCCGGATGCCGATACGCGAGCCACAGCAGGACGAGGCCGAGTACGATCATCGGCAGCGACAGCATCTGTCCGGCCGAGATGGTCAAGCCGGCGAACGTCACCTCGTAGTCGGGCATGCGGAAATACTCGGTGAAGAAGCGGGCGCAGCCGTAGCCCAGTGCGAACACGCCGGACACCGCCATATACGGGCGTGGCTTGCGCGCATACAGCCACAGGATGATGAACAACAGCACGCCGTCGACCAGCGCCTGGTAGAGCGGCGACGGATGGCGCGGCAGGCTGTCGACGTTGGGCCAGATCATGGCCCACGGCAGCGCGGCGTCGGCGACGCGGCCCGGCAGTTCGGCGTTGATGAAATTGCCGATACGGCCGAAGGCATAGCCGAGCGGCACCATCGGCGCGATGAAATCCATGATGCCCATCAGCTTGCGGCCGCGCTTCCTGCCCCAGATCGCCATCGCGATCATCACGCCCAGGAAGCCGCCGTGGAAGGACATGCCGCCTTTCCAGACCGCGAAGATTTCGAGCGGATGGCTGAAGTAGAACACCGGATGATAAAACAGCACCTCGCCCAGCCGACCGCCGATCACCACCCCCAGCACACCGTAGAACAGCATGTCGTCGAGGTCTTCCTTCTTCCAGCCGGCGGCGGCGATGTGCGGCTGGGACAGGCGCAGGCGGCCCAGCGCGATGAACTGGATGAAGGCCAGCAGGTACATCAGGCCATACCAGCGCACCGCCAGCGGGCCGAGGGAAAAGGCGATCGGGTCGGGCATCGGGTGGATCAGCATTTATCGTTTCTTTCGCAGTAGTTCCAAAAAGGCGGCCAGTACCGGCGAGCGGTTGTCGCGGCGCCAGGCGAGGCCGGTTTCGACCAGCGGCACCGGCTCGGCCAGCACGCGGTATTCGACGCCGGCGCGCTTCAGGTTCGACACCGATTGTGGCACAAGTGCAATCCCCATACCGGCCGAGACCAGACCGACGATGGTCTGCATCTGAATCGCTTCCTGGCCGATGCGCGGCGTCAGCCCGGCACCGT
>DATJCV010000207.1:0-2022 GCA_035497775.1 Burkholderiaceae bacterium
TGCCGGCAGTCGCGCTGGACCGGACGGGGGTTCTATACGGCCTTGCCTCCGGCGCGCTGGCTTCGGGTGTCGGCTATGTGTTCTGGTACGCGGTGCTGCGCCAACTGAGCGCCACCCACGCCGCCACCGTGCAATTGAGCGTGCCGGTACTGGCCGCAATCGGCGGCACTATTTTCCTCGGTGAAGCGGTGACGCTGCACCTGTTCATCGCGTCGGCGGCGATTCTGGGCGGCATCGCGCTGGTCACGATAGGGCCGCGGCAGGCGCGGTAGGTGCGGCAAGGCGGCGCAAGCGGTCTCGCCAGTCAGCCGGTTCCGGCCGGAAGGTCAAGGTGCAGCGGGCGTCACGCGCCAGATGACGTTGCCGACATCGTCGGCTACCAGCACGGCGCCGGCCCGATCCACGGCGACCCCGACCGGGCGCCCATAGGCATTGCCGTCCGGGCTCAGGAATCCGGTCAGGATATCGTGCGGCTGGCCGCTTGGACGGCCTGCGGCGAAAGGCACGAAGATGACCTTGTAGCCGCTGCGGGGGTTGCGGTTCCAGGAGCCGTGCTGGCCGATGAAGGCGCCGCCGGCATACTGCTTCGGCAACAGGGTTTTGTCATAGATGGCCAGCCCGAGCGAGGCGGTATGCGCGCCCAGCGCGTAATCGGGAACGATGGCGCGCGCCACCAGGTCGGGCCGCGGCGGCTTGACGCGGCTATCGACGTGCTGGCCATAGTAGCTATACGGCCAGCCGTAAAAGCCGCCATCCTGCACGGACGTCATGTAATCCGGCACCAGGTCGCTGCCGAGTTCGTCGCGCTCGTTGACGGCCGTCCACAAGGCGCCGGTTTTCGGTTCCCATGCCAGGCCGTTCGGATTGCGCAGGCCGGCGGCGAACAGGCGGCTGCGGCCGCTGGCACGATCGATCTCGAGAATGGCGGCGCGATTGGTTTCGTTTTCGATGCCGTTTTCGCCGACGTTGCTGTTCGAGCCGACCGTCACGTACAAGCGTGCTCCGTCCGGGCTGGCAATCAGGTTCTTGGTCCAGTGGTGGTTGATCCGGCCAGCCGGCAGATCGACCAGCTTGACGCCGGGCGTGCTGATCGTGGTCTGGCCTTCCTGGTAGGGAAATCGCAGGATGGCATCGGTGTCGGCGACATAAAAATCGTTGCCGACCAAGGCCATGCCAAACGGCGAATTCAGTCCCTTCAGAAACACGAAACGTTGCTTGGCGGCGCCGTTGCCATCGACGCCGCGCAACAAGGTAATCCGGTTCGCCGACGACGGTGCCGCACCGGCTCGTTTCATGACGCGCTTCATCACGAAGCCCCTGATGCCCTGGCTGTCATCGGGCTTGGGCGGGGCATTGGTTTCCGCCACCAGCACGTCGCCATTGGGCAGCGTGTAGATCCAGCGCGGGTGGTTGAGGCCGCTGGCGTAGGCGCTGACCGCGAGGCCGGCGGCGGCGGTCGGCTTGGCGCCAGCCGGCCAGCCTTTGGCCGGCGCAATGTTCACCGTCGGAACCAGTGTTGGGTTTGGAGCCGGCAGGGTGGGGTTCGGGCCGATTCCCGCTTCAACCGGCAAGGTCGCCATTTCCGCGCAGGCCGATAAATTAATCAGCATCGCACTAGCGAAGACGAGAAGCACTGTACGCATGGAATTCTTTCTGTCGCAACAGCGAGGCGTGCAAACTGTGGTGGTCAACCACGATCTCGGAACGGAAAAACAATACCAGAATGCGCGGAACCCGATACGCCAATGACAGCATGATGACCGGCGGTAACAGCGTTCCACGGCTGCCATCACCGAAGAGCGCTTCTCAGCCTTTGCATGCCACCCGGCACCGGCAATTTTTCATCGTCAACGCCAAGCCATTGTTGCATCAGGGCAGATGACTGCAAGCGCATTCACCATTACCTTGGCCCCCTCATTGAAGCCGGATTTGAGCAATCGCAGAAGCGGTGCATGGGTCTGCCCTGAGCAGCCGCAAGATGCGCGGATATTTGGGCCGCATTCATGCGTCACGTCAAACTGC
>DATJCV010000208.1:0-4224 GCA_035497775.1 Burkholderiaceae bacterium
CGCCGTAGGCTTTTTCATAGGCGGCCTTGTAGGTCAGCGCCGATTTCTTGACCGGATTCGAATCCGGCAACTGTTCCGCCACCAGCAGCGGGCCGGACGGCAACCAGGTGCCTTCGCAATCCTTGCCGCACACGCGCAGGAAATCGTTGTTGGCAACGCCGTGGGTTTGGTAGATCACGCCCTTGTAGCCGCGTTCCTTCAGGGTTTTTTGCGGCAGTGCGGCCGGCGTGCCGGCACCGGCGATCAGCACCGCGTCCGGATTGGTGCTCATGATCTTCAGGATCTGGCCGGTGACCGAGGTATCCGGGCGGGCGAAGCGCTCATTGGCGACGATCTCGATCTTGCGCAGCTCGGCCAGCTTGGAGAATTCCTTGTACCAGCCTTCGCCGTAGGCGTCGGAAAAGCCGATGAAGGCGACCCGCTTGATGCCGTGGTCCGCCATGTGGCCAGTGATCGCGGTCGACATGTGGGAATCGTTTTGCGGCGTCTTGAAGACCCAGATGCGCTTGCCGTCCACCGGCTCGATCAGCATGGCCGAAGCGGCCATCGTGATCATCGGCGTCTTGGTTTCGGCGGCGACGTCGCTCATGGCCAGCGAATTAGGGGTGATGGTGGAACCGACCAGCAGGTCTACCTTGTCTTCCGAAATCAGCTTGCGCACGTTCTTGACCGCGGTGGTCGGGTCGGAGGCATCGTCCAGCACGATGTATTCGACGCTCTTGCCGGCGATTTGCTTGGGCAGCAAGGCGAAGGTATTTTTTTCCGGGATGCCGAGCGAGGCCGCCGGGCCGGTGGCGGAAACCGAGACGCCGACCTTGATCTGGGCCGAGGCGGTGCCGGCAAACGCCAGCGCCACTAACGACGGCAGGACTACATGCAGTAATTTGATTTTCATTGATTGTTCTCCATGACTGGGGTTGCCGCTGCGGCCCCGTGTTGGGCGGCCATTGATCGATTCGAGGGGTTGCAGTGTAGCGGTTCAGATTCCATGGCACAAGCGCAGGCGCAAATGACAAGCTTGCGCAATTGCTTTTGTGCAAGCTGTATTATGCCGGGTTGCGCCCGATCTTTCGTTCCCTGTCAGCGATCTGGAAAAATACTTGATGCGCCCGTCCGACTTCGCCAAGCTGCTCCTGCTCGCCGCCATCTGGGGCGGGTCTTTTATTTTCATGCGGATCGCCGTGCCGGAAGTAGGGCCCATGCTGACCGCTACGCTGCGCGTCGGGCTGGCAACCATCGCGCTGATCGGGTTCGCCGGCGCCACCGGCGTACGGATGGAATGGCGACGCAACCTGAAACCCTACGCCCTGGTCGGGATGACGGCCGCTGCCCTGCCCTTTTCCTGCTTTACCTATGCCGCGCAACACCTGCCGGTCGCCTACTCGGCGCTACTGAATTCGACCGCGCCGCTATTTGGCGCGCTGTTGTCGATTTTCTGGCTGGCCGAGCGCCTCAGCCTGCGCAAAGCCGGCGGCTTGGCGCTGGGAATAGCCGGGGTGGCCATTCTGATGGGGGCTGGCGCGCTGGCCGGCAATGCCTCGACACTGCTGGCGGCCGCCGCCTGTCTGGCGGCGGCGGCGTCGTATGCGGTATCCAGCATCATCGTCAAGCTGCTGAGTCGCGAAGCCGGGCACCGTCCGCTCGAACCGCTGGCATTGACCACCGGCTCGATGGCCTGGGGCACGCTGTTGCTGCTGCCGACGGTGCCGTTCAGTCTGCCGGACCTGGCTCCATCGACGCTGGCCTGGGTTTGCGTGGCGGCACTGGCGCTGCTGTCGTCGGCGCTGGCACAAGCCATCTTCATTCCGCTGATCATGCGCATCGGGCCGACGCGAGCGATGTCCGTGTCGTTCCTGATTCCGCTGTTTTCGATGCTTTGGGGTGTCGTTTTCCTGCAGGAGACACTGCATCTGTCGATGCTGATCGGCGCCGCCATCGTGCTGCTGGCGATGGCGCTGGTGCTGCCCACCAGCCTGATCAAAACCGCCGGGCGCCGCGTCTAGCAGCACTGTGACGGTGGAGTATTTCCCAGCTGCAAGGCGGCACCGCAGGAAATATGTTATTTTGCAACATACTCCACGCTAACCCGCAACACCACCGCAGCTCGGTGCAGCCGCCCTGCATCGGATCACCATGTCTACCAGCCCTCACTCATCTGCCGTACAGCGGCCGTTTTTCACCGCGCTGACACTTTCCCTTGGCGCCGCGGTATCGCTCGGGCTGACGCGTTTTTCCTATGCGCTGTTACTGCCGCCGATGCGCAGCGACCTCGACTGGAGTTATTTTCTGGCCGGCGCGATGAACACCGGCAATGCGCTCGGCTACCTGATCGGCGCCTTGTTGACGCCGGCACTGATGCGCCGCCTGGGCGCCCAGAAAACCCTGATTGGCGGCTGTCTGCTGGCCGCCGCCTTCATGCTGTGGTCGGGCTTCGAAACCCACACCAGCCTGCTGATGGCGCAGCGAATCCTGGCCGGCATCGCCAGCGCCTTCGTCTTCATCGCCGGCGGCGTGCTGGCGGCGCGCCTGGGCTCGCTCCATCCACAGCGCGCAGGTTTACTGATCGGCCTGTACTACGGCGGGGTCGGCATCGGCATCGCGCTCTCGGCCTTGCTGGTACCGCTCACCCTGACGGCGGCGCTGGGCGCCGGCGCCGCGCACCATTGGCAATGGGCCTGGCTGGTGCTGGGCGTGCTATGCCTGCTGGCCACGACGCTGATGGCCGCGCCGGCCGCCAGCATCGATGGCACGCCGGCAGCGGCCGGCAGCGGCGGCCGCTTTCGCAGCAGGCCGTTTGCCTTCGGGCTGGCCGGCTACTTCATGTTCGGCGTCGGCTACATCGGCTACATGACATTCGTGATCGCGCTCCTGAAGGAACAAGGCATGGGCGCGCCGATGACCACGCTGTTTTTCACGGCACTGGGCTTGGCGGTGGTGGCATCGTCGCGTATCTGGGCCGGCATGCTGGACCGCTTCAAGGGCGGCGAATCGCTGGCGATCCTGAATGGCTTGCTCGGAGTGGCGATCCTGTTGCCGGCGCTGTCCGCCGCACCGCTGGTCAGCTTCGCCTCCGGCCTGCTGTTCGGCGCCGTGTTCTTGTCGCTGGTGGCCTCCACCACCGCGCTGGTGCGGCACAACCTGCCACCGCAGGCATGGTCGGCCGGCATCAGCGCCTTCACCATCGTGTTTGCCTTTGGCCAGATCGTCGGCCCGGTGATTGTTGGCTGGATTGCCGACGGCGCCGGCGGCTTGCAGCGCGGCTTCCTGTATTCGTCGGCGGCGCTGTTCATCGGCGCGCTGCTGGCCTGGCGCCAGCGGCCGCTAGCGCCACAGGAAAGCGCGGGTATGTAATTTAAAAAAGACGGCGCTGGCGCGACGCGCGAAGACCGACCCCGTCAGGTCAGCAACAAGGCGATCTGGGCGGCGGCGCCGTCCGATGGATTGTGGCGGAAGCCGCTCTTGGCGAAGCGCTGCCAGCGGCCCAGCACGTAACTGACGATCAGGTTGGCGCGCAGCGCCGCTTCCTCCTCGCGCGCCTGGCCCTGGCTGGCGGCAATCCGCAAGGCTTGCTTCAAGGCCAGCTCGATGCGTTCGACCAACTGGTTCATGCGCTGCTGCAGTCGCTCGTCTTCGTTCACTAGCGCCTCGCCGATCAGCACCCGCGTCATGCCGCGATTCTTCTCGGCGAATGTGAGCAGCATGCCGGTGATAGCCTGCGCCTGCGCCAGGCCGTTTTCCTGCTGCTCGGCGAACTGATTGATCAGACCGAACACGGTCGCTTCGATGAATTCGATCAGGCCCTCGAACATCTGCGCCTTGCTGGCGAAATGCCGGTACAGCGCCGCCTCCGACACATCGAGCCGGGCCGCCAGCGCGGCGGTGGTGATCTTTTCGCCTTTCGGCTGTTCCAGCATCGCCGCCAGGGTCTGCAGGATTTGCAGTTTGCGTTCGCCGGGTTTGGTGGTTGCCATGTTGTTCTGGTTGGTGAGCGGTCGAAAACGTCGGGCCGCGCCTGGATCAAGCTCAGCGCAGCCGATGCAGGTTACCAGATAGTTGCCTGACCGACTTTATTTTGACATCGACGTAGGGTGCGCACGGCAAGCGCAGCCGCGGCGGCCGGCCAGGCAGATAGCCGGTCACCCACACCGTGCGCAAGCCGAGTGCCTTGGCCACTTTCAAGTGGCTCAGCGTATCTTCGATTAGCACGCAACGACTGGCCGGGAT
>DATJCV010000209.1:0-13417 GCA_035497775.1 Burkholderiaceae bacterium
ATGAATAGCAGCCCCGGCTTCCACCAACGCTGCAGCCGATCCACCGCGACGCTGAGCAGTTTGATGTCATCCCAGCCGGCCAATGTGTGCACGCGGTCGGCGAACTGCGGCGCCGCGCGCGCCAGCTCGGTGCGAAATGCCTCCAGTCCGGCCGCCTGCACTGCCTGAATGCCGCCTTTCGGGATCACGTAGGCGCATTGCCAGTAATTATCGCGACGTAACATCGCCAGAAAATGACCGTTGCCGATGCGGCCGCCGCTCTCGGACGGGTCGCCTGGCGCCCGTGGCAGCCGCAGCCACAAGACGTCGATCGGTGCACCCAGGTCGAGTACCGTAAGGCCGGCCGCAGCGCGCAGCGCGGAATGGCGGCCGTCGGCGCCGATCACCAGATCGGCACGGATTTCCAGCGTACCGTCGGCGGTGGCGGCACGCACGCCCAGTACACGGCCGGCTGCCTCGATCAGCGTGCCGGCTTCCGCCTTCAACAGCAGCCGAAAACCAGGGTAGCGCTGCGCTTCGTCGCGCAGGAAATCGAGAAACTCCCATTGCGGCATCAACGCAATGAAGGGACAGTGCGTGCGCAAGCGCGAAAAATCGGCGATGGTCAATTCAGTATCGCCGACCGTCGCGTGCAGGACGCGCGCTTCGTCGTGTGGGCGAGCCAGAAACGCGTCGAGCAAGCCTAGCTCATGCATCACGTCGAGCGTGGAGGGATGCACTGTATCGCCGCGGAAGTCGCGCAGGAAGTCGGCATGCTTCTCGAGCACCAGCACCTCGACGCCGGCACGTGCCAACAGCAGGCCCAGCATCATGCCAGCCGGCCCGCCGCCGGCGATGCAACAGCGCGTGTGGCAGGTATTTGGCATCCGCCGCTTTCGGCTGTCGCTCAGGTGCTGACGATCTTGGCGACCGCCGGCGCCCGCAACCGGAACGGGTCCGGCAGATCGGAACCTAGCAGCGGCCGCAGGTAATGGTGAAAGGCAGGGGTGACATTGGTGCCGTTGGCAGCAATGAATTCTTCCTCCATGACACGCGTCTTGCCGGCCACCGCATCCAGCGCCAGCAACTGATGCTCGACCGCATAATCGCCGCAGCGGCGCAGCGCGATCGAGCCGTCGCGTTTTCCGTGCAGCGCAAATTGCACCGCCTTTTCGCCTGCCTCGCGCGCCTCGCGCTGGTCGACGTCCGACACGCAGCCGAGAAACGAGCGTTGCAGGTAGCCGAAGGTGTCGCCGCGCACACGCTTGATGTTCAGCTTGGCCTTGATCGCGGTGCACAGCAGGTCGGCCAGTGCGCTGCTGCCGGACAACTGGACGTTGCCGTGCGCATCATGCTCGGCCTCGGTTGCCAGCAAACTGGCGATGGGCGTGCCGGCCGCGTCGTGGATGCCCTCCGACACCGCGATCACGCAGCGCCCGAAGCGGGCGTACACCACCTGCACCTCGGCCAGGAACTGCTCCAGCACGAAGGTGCGTTCCGGCAGGTAGATGAGGTGCGGGCCGTCGTCGGTATATTTGCGGCCGAGCGCGGATGCCGCTGTCAGAAAGCCGGCGTGACGGCCCATGACGACGCCGACATAGATACCAGGCAAGGCAGCATTGTCCAGATTGGCACCGGCAAACGCCTGCGCCACGAAGCGCGCCGCGGATGGGTAGCCCGGCGTGTGGTCGCTGCCGACCAGGTCGTTGTCGATGGTTTTCGGGATGTGCATGCAGCGCAGCGGGTAGCGCGCCGCTTGTGCCGCCTGGCTGACGATGTGCACCGTATCGGATGAATCGTTGCCGCCGATGTAGAAGAAATGGCCGATCCGGTGTGCCTGCAACACCTTGAGGATTTCCTGGCAATACTTGACGTCCGGCTTGTCGCGCGTCGAGCCCAGCGCCGACGACGGCGTATTGGCGACCAGCTCGAGATTGGCGCTGGTTTCCTGGCTCAGATCGACCAGGTCCTGGTCGATGATGCCGCGCACGCCATAGCGGGCGCCATACACCCGTTCGATTCTGGAAAAGCGGCGTGCTTCCAGTGCCACGCCGACCAGCGACTGGTTGATGACCGCGGTCGGGCCACCGCCCTGCGCAATCAGGATTCTTTCGGTCATGCTATTCCCCTGTTAGTTGTGGTTAAGCGCTGCTGCAGAAAGCGTCATGCGGCTCATCCCGAAAGCGCCCTCTGGTCGCGCCGCAGTGCATAAATCATGTACAGCACGATGCCGGCATTGAGCAGGAACGCGGCAGCCTTGATCCAGGAGATGCCCTGCAGTAATTCCCAGGCTTCCAGCGGCATGTACAGGCCGCCGCTGGCCGCCGCAAACCATTTGGCCCATCGTCTTCCCGTCCACAGACCATACGCCTCCGCCAGCCGCAAAGCGGAGTAGGCGCACGACATGGCGGCCAGCAGCCACAGGCGCTGGCTGGAAATCGTGGCGAGCAAGAGGAAGACGTGCGAGCTGCGGCCACCGGGATTCAGATGCAGATGATCGACGAATGCCTTGGCAAAATGCTGCAGGTCGTGATGCATCAGGGACAGCAGGCCAAATCCCGCCAGGATGACCAATATGCCTTTGGCGGCTTCAAAACAGGCCACCCAGCGTTCACCGCGCGTTGGGCTGCTTGCGAGCGGGCCTGGCTGGCCGGCCGGATAGGCAAGGGAAGGCTCGGACATCATTTTTTTAATGATAGGTGATTTCGCAGATCGCAGCTTGTCGTCAAATAAGCGCGCCGCATTGTGGTGCGACATGAAGCAGACTTGACCAGGATCGAAAACAGTGCGGTGTATTTGCAAGATTATTGGTTCTTTATGTTGCATTGGCGAATTCATGGGTGCATCTGTTCGCGCTGCGGACTCGGTCCTTGATGCCAGGAATCAAGTAATGCGGAAAAACCGATTTGCTGCTTGCGCGCGGCACGCCCACGCTGTTGGCATCGGCCTTGCGGCCAGCCTGACGCTTGCTGGTTGCGCCGTCGGCCCCGATTTCCATTCGCCGCCGGCACCATCCTTTGCTGGCGGTGACGGCTATACGCCAACGCCGTTGCCGCTACAAACCGCAGCGGCGCAAGGCGTTGCCGGGGCAGTCCAGCGCTTCGCGCCGGCGCAGGATATTCCGGCTCAATGGTGGACCGTGTTTCATTCCGATGCCTTGGATCAGATGCTCCGCTCGGCGCTGGCGCAAAGCCCGAATCTGGCGGCGGCGCAGGCAGCGCTGCGACAAGCGCAGGAAAATTACAAGGCCAGCGCCGGCAGCTTGCTGTATCCGAACGCCGCCGGGCAACTGGGTGTCACGCGGGAACGGGCTTCGGATGCCGCGCTTGGCCTGCCGGGCAGCAGCTTGTTCACGCTCTATAACGCATCGGTCAATGTGACCTATACGCTGGACGCGTTCGGTGCCTCGCGCCGCACGCTCGAAGGCCTGCAGGCGACCATTGACTACCAGCGCTTTCAGTTGGAAGCGGCATATCTGGCGCTGACGGCGAATCTGGTCACGGCGGCGATCAGGGAGGCGTCGTTGCGCGCGCAACTGCAAGCCACGCAGGAAGTGCTGGATGCGCAGCAAAAGCAACTGCTGGTGATCGAGAAGCAGTTCGCTCTTGGCGCCATCCCGCGCACCACCGTGCTGACGCAGCGCAATCAGGTGGCGCTGACCATTGCCAGCTTGCCCGGGCTGGAAAAATCACTGGCGCAAACACGGCACCAGTTATCCGTGTTGACGGGCAAGTTTCCGAGCGAAGCGGGCTTGCCTGAGTTTCAGCTGGCTGGATTGGCCTTGCCGCAGGAACTGCCGATTTCGCTGCCGTCGGCGCTGGTGCGCCAGCGCCCCGACATTCGTGCCAATGAAGCCTTGCTGCATGCGGCCAGCGCGCAAATTGGCGTCGCCACCGCGAATCAGTACCCGCAAATCAATTTGACCGCCAGTTACGGCTTCGCCAGCACCGCCGCCTCCGAACTGTTCGGTGTCGGACTCTGGAGTCTGGGCGCTGGTCTGCTGCAGCCGATCTTCAATGCCGGCGCGCTCAGCGCCAGGCGCCGCGCCGCGGTGGCGGCGTATGAACAGGCAGAGGCGCAATATCGTTCAACAGTACTGGGCGCTTTCCAAAATGTCGCTGACAGCCTGCGCGCGCTCGATTCCGACGCGGCCACGCTGAAGGCGCAGGCCGAGGTGGAAGCGTTGGCACGCGAGTCGCTGGACTTGATTACGCGGCAGTACCAGCTCGGTGGCATCAGCTACCTGGTGCTGCTGGATGCCCAGCGTACGTATCAGCAGGCACGGGTGGCCCTGGTGCAAGCGCAGGCGGCGCGCTTTGCCGATACCGCGGCGCTGTTTCAGGCGCTCGGCGGCGGTTGGTGGAACCGGCAAGCGTTGGCCGCGGCGGCGGTCGAGACCGTCCCGGCGAGCCGTGATTAGGCGTGCATTCACCCATGTTCCAGCTAATCCCGTCCTAAACATCGCACCGTAAAAGGAAGCATCGATGGTGAAAGTATCCATGACCAGGCGCATGCTGATCATGCTGGGCTGTGTGGTCTTGCTGATCGCCGTACTGGCGCTCGGCAAGTTTCTGCAGATCCGGCAACTGATCGCCAACTCGCCCAAGCCTGGTCCCCAGACCGTGACTGCGGTCAAGGTTGAAAACCTGGAATGGCAGCCGCAGCTGACTGCCGTGGGCAGCTTGGTCGCAGTGCGCGGTGTCGACCTGGCCAGCGAAATCGCCGGCCTGGTGCGCGATGTCCGCTTTCAATCCGGCCAGGATGTGGCGGACGGCGCGGTGCTGGTGCAGCTCAACGCCGACTCGGATATCGCCCAGCTGCGCTCGCTGGAGGCGGCGACCGAACTGGCTGTCACGGTCCTGGCACGCGACCAGGCGCAGCTGGCGGCACAGGGCATCAGCCAGGCCCAGGTGGATGCCGATCAGGCCGACCTGAAAAGCAAGCGGGCGCTGGTGGCGCAGCAGGCAGCCCTGGTGGCCAAGAAGACCATACGCGCGCCGTTTGCGGGCCGGATCGGCATCACCGCCGTCAATCCCGGGCAATACCTGAATCCGGGCGACAAGATCGTCACCCTGCAGAGGATCGATCCGATCTACGTCGATTTCTTCGTGCCGCAAAAGCAGATCGCCGGTCTGACTGTCGGGCAGAGCCTGACCCTGAGCAATGATGCTTATGCCGGTGTCGCCTTCCCCGGAAAAATTTCCGCTATCAATCCCCGCATCGACGCCGCCACGCGCAACATCCAGATCCAGGCCACCATCGGCAACGCCAAGCGCCAGCTGATACCCGGCATGTTTGCCAATGTCAGCGTGGATATGGGCGAGAAACAGCGCTATCTGACTTTGCCACAGACGGCGATTACCTATAACCCGTATGGCTCGACCGTGTTCATCCTGCAGCCGGACGAGGGCAAGGATGCCAAGCAAGACAAGGGGGAAGCCAAGGACCAAACGGGCAAGCCGCAACTGGTGGCACACCAGGTATTTGTCACCACCGGGCCGACCCGCGGCGACCAGGTCGCGATCCTGAAAGGGCTAAGCGAAGGGCAGCTGGTGGTGACCAGCGGCCAGCTCAAGCTGAAGAACGGCACGCCGGTAGTGGTCGACAACAAGGTACGGCCCGCCGACAACCCGAACCCGACTCCGCAGGAACATTGAGGAGGCGGCGATGAAATTTACCGACCTGTTCATCCATCGTCCGGTGCTGGCGACGGTGGTCAGCCTGCTGATCGTGGTGCTCGGCTTGCGTTCGGTGTTCAGCCTGCCGGTCAATCAGTATCCGCGCACGCAAAACGCGGTGGTCACGGTATCGACCACTTATTACGGCGCCGACGCGCAAACCATCGCCGGCTTCATCACGCAGCCGCTGGAATCGGCGATCGCCCAGGCTCAGGGCATCGATTACCTGTCTTCGTCTAGCAGCAGCGGCGTGTCGACCATCACCGCCACGCTGCGCCTGAACTACGATGCCAATCGCGCCCTGACGGAAATCAATACCCAGGTCGCCTCGGTTCGCAACCAATTGCCGCCGCAGGCGCAACAGCCGGTGCTGACGGTGCAGACCGGGCAAACCACCGACGCCATGTATATGGGGTTCTACAGTGACACGCTGCCGACCAACAACGTCACCGACTTCCTGGTCCGGGTGGTCAAGCCGAAACTCGATTCGA
This sequence comes from Burkholderiaceae bacterium, assembly GCA_035497775.1. Lineage (GTDB taxonomy): Bacteria > Pseudomonadota > Gammaproteobacteria > Burkholderiales > Burkholderiaceae_D > DATJCV01. The sequence goes on from DATJCV010000209.1 coordinate 6,149, forward strand.
TCGAGGGCGTGCAGACCGCCGAGATACTCGGTGCGCGCTATTTCGCGCTGCGTGCCTGGTTGGACAGCGCCAAGATGGCAGCCTACGGCGTGACGGCGGCCGACGTCAGCGCTGCGCTGGCAAGCAACAACTTCCTGACGGCGCTCGGCGCCAGCAAGGGGCAGATGGTGACGGTGCCGCTGACGGCCGGTACCGATCTGCATACGGTGGAGGAATTCAAACAGCTGGCGGTAAAGCAGAGCGGCGGTGCCATCGTCCGCCTGGAAGACGTGGCCACCGTGACCCTCGGCTCGGAGAACTACGACTTCAACGTCGCCTTCAGCGGCGTGCGCTCGGTGTTCATCGGCATCAAGGTGGCGCCGGAAGCAAATATCCTCGATGTGGCCAAGCGCGTGCGCACCGTATTTCCCTCGATACGCGCTCAATTGCCGACCGGATTGACCGGCGAAATCGTGTATGACTCGACGGACTTCATCAACACCTCGATCCGGGAAGTGATCAAGACCCTGGTCGAAGCCTTGCTGATCGTCACCGTGGTGATCTATCTGTTCCTCGGCAGCTTCCGCGCGGTGATCGTGCCGGTGATCGCGATGCCCTTGTCGCTGATCGGCACTTTTTTCGTCATGCTGATGCTGGGCTACTCGATCAACCTGTTGACCTTGCTGGCGATCGTGCTGGCGATCGGGTTGGTGGTTGATGACGCCATCATCGTGGTCGAGAACGTCGACCGCCACATGAAGGAAGAACACCGATCGCCGCTGGACGCGGCATTGCTCGCCGCGCGGGAACTCGGCGGTCCGATCCTGGCGATGACGGTGGTACTGGTTGCGGTGTACGTGCCGATCGGCTTCCAGGGCGGCTTGACCGGCGCCCTGTTCACCGAATTTGCCTTCACCCTGGCCGGCGCGGTGGCGGTTTCCGGCATCGTCGCGCTGACCCTGTCGCCGATGATGTGTTCGCGCTTCTTCCTGCCGTCACAGGATGAAGGCCGCTTCGCGAAGGCCATCGACCGCGTGTTCGACAAGGTGCATCATGGCTACCAGCGCTTGTTGCACAGCTTGCTTGATACCTGGCCGGTGCTGATCGCGATGGCGGCGCTGCTGGTCGTCTGCCTCGGCTTGATGTTCAAGATGTCGCAGTCGGAGCTGGCGCCGGAAGAGGATCAGGGCCTGGTGCTGTCGCAGGTGGTCGGCGCGCCGAACGCAACCTCGGACCAGATGCTGACCTATGCCGAGCAGATATTCCAGATTTCCAAGGCCATTCCCGAGTACAAGCAGATGTTTCAGATCACCGGCGTGCCCACTATCAATGCCGGCCTTGGTGGCGTCTTGCTGAAGGACTGGGGCGACCGCACGCGCAGCGCCAAGCAGATTCAACAGTACCTGCAGGAGCAATGGAACCAGATCGCCGGGGCGCGGGTCGCGGCCTTCCAGTTCCCGCCGCTGCCGGGCGCCTCCGGTCTGCCGGTGCAGTTCTTGATCACCACCACCGAGCCGTTTGAAAATCTGAACACGGTCGCCCAGCAAGTGCTGGACAAGGCGCGTAGCTCGGGCAAGTTCTACTTCGTGGATGCCGATCTGAAGATCGACCTGCCGCAGGCCACGGTGCAGGTGGACCGTGACAAGATCGCCAGCTTGGGCTTGAGTCAGCAGGAAGTCGGCAGCGCGCTCGGCGCCGCGCTTGGCGGCGGCTACGTAAATTACTTTTCGATCGCGGGCCGTTCCTACAAGGTGATCCCGCAAGTGCTGCAGGTTGATCGGCTCAATCCGGCGCAAGTGCTGGATTACTACATCAAGACTCCAGACGGCAGCGTGATTCCAGTCAGCACGATAGCCGACATCAAGTACAGCGTGGTGCCGGAATCGATCAATCGCTTTCAGCAACTGAATTCGGTGACCATCAGCGGCGTCACCGGCGCCTCGCAGGGCGAGATATTGCAATACCTGCGCGATACCGTGCAGGAAGTCGCGCCGGCCGGCTATACGGTCGACTATTCGGGACTGTCGCGCCAGTTCGAGCACGAGTCGGGCGGTTTCCTGGTCACGATGCTATTCGCGGTGATCATCGTATTCCTGGCGCTGGCGGCGCAGTTTGAAAGCTTGCGCGATCCGATCGTGATCCTGGTATCGGTGCCGCTGGCGCTGTTCGGCGCGATGATTTTCATCTTCCTCGGCTTTGCCTCGATCAATATCTACACGCAGGTCGGCCTGGTGACGCTGATGGGTTTGATCAGCAAGCACGGCATCCTGATCGTCCAGTTCGCCAACCAGTTGCAGAAAACCGGCATGAGCAAGCGTAAGGCGATCGAAGGCGCGGCCACAATCCGGCTGCGGCCGATCCTGATGACGACCTTTGCCATGGTGTTCGGCGTGTTGCCGCTGGTCATCGCCGCCGGCGCCGGTGCCGCCGGCCGGCATGCGATGGGCCTGGTGATCTTTACCGGTTTGTCGATCGGCACCTTGTTTACGCTGTTTGTGGTGCCGGCGATGTATATGTTCCTGGCCGCGGAACATCACGCGGAGGGGGCCGGTAATCAGGCTGCGCCGGTACCGGCGTCAGACATCTGACACCGGCTTGGCGGCGCGAGCCGGGCTACGCTTGCAGCGTGGCATCCATGGTGATCTTTGCCTTCAGCAGCTTGGAAACGGGGCAGCCGGCTTTGGCCATATTGGCGATTTCGTCGAATTTTGCCTGATCCGCGCCCGGGATTTTGGCCGTGACCGTCAAATGACTGGCAGTAATCTCAAAGCCGTCGCCCACTTTGTCGAGCGTGACCGCGGCATGTGTTTCGATTTTGTCCGGCGTCAAGCCCGCCTGTTCCAGTAATAATGAAAACGCCATAGAAAAACAACCGGCATGGGCCGCGCCGATCAACTCTTCAGGGTTGGTGCCGGCGCCGTCCTCGAATCTCGACCTGAAGCCATATGGCGCATCTTTCAAGACGCCGGTTTCAGTCGAGATCGTTCCGCCGCCATCCTTGAAGCCGCCGCGCCAGATTGCCGATGCATTCTTCTTGATCATGATCGCTCCTTGAAAGTGAAAGGTTGCCGCTGCATGCGCAGTGGCCGTCAATCAGACCGCGGATGGTGGAAATAATTTCCAGTCTGCCTAGAAGAAGCGGCGGCGCCACTCGGCACAGTGGGCAAGGGGCAGTCGCTGGACTCGGACAGCCAATCGATTTTGTCGCCCGTGCGCTTTCGGCTTGGCCGCGGGCCAAGTCAGATCGGGCTATTCCTTGAAATAGACCACCTGGTGCGTGCTGGCCAGCAGGGTCTGGTCATCGCTCCAGATTTCCGCCGTTTGATCAAAGTAGCCGTTGCCGAAATGGAGCGCGCGCGCGGTCCCCAACACCGCACGCTGGTCCAGCAGTCCGAGGCGGTCGGTGTCGGCATGAAAATAAATCGTCAGCGACACGGTGCTGGCTGGCACCCAGCGCGGTCGGCGGATAAAAATCCGGGGGTAGAAGACGTCGCAGATTGCAGTCAACGAAATGAAATCGAGCGGCCTGGGTGGTTCGTCGCGAACCCATAGCGTGGTGACCGAGTCGCGCTGGCCGTTATCGTCTTCCGCCAGGTCGAACTGGCCTCGTACAAAGCGCATGTCGTAGGCGGCCGTCCAATTGGCGCGCTCGATTGGCGTAGCGCGTTCGATTGGCGTAGCGCGTTCGATGCCGGCCGCCGGGCCAGCCGCAGGAAAGCGCGCCTCGGTGGCCGACCAGGTATCGCGCCGGGTGGCGAACACGGCGGTGGCGCTGGCGCCGACTTGGTCGCCTTGTGTCAGCTCGACCGTCCAGTGCTGCGTGGTCCGATTGGTACGCAACACCCTGGTGCTGACGATGAACTCGCCATCGCTTACCGGGCCGGCGAAATTCACGGTCAAGGCCAGCGGTTCCCCGAGCCGCTCCGGATGAATCCGGATGGCGTTCATCAGCGTGGCGGCAATGATGCCGCCGAATGGGCCGACCATGTTGGCATATGCGGCGCTGGTGTGGCCACGATAGCGGCCACCTCCCAGCGGCTCGAGGAAGGTGGCCGTATCCAGCGGGTGCTGGCCGCGACTGGTTTCTGGAGTAGTCATGATGGCGTGCTCCGGTATTGGGGGAAACGCAGGCGAAACAGCGGGACGGACCGCCGATGGACGGCGTCGGCCTTAGTTGCCGTGGCGGGAAAATTTGGCGGCGAGCTGGTTCAGTTTTTCGGCATGCTGCGCCGCCGCCGCGTCGGCTTTGCGTTGTGCCTCTTCCGCAGCCCGCTGCAGCTTGCGTTGCGCAGCATGCTTTTGGGCGCGTTCGCGCAGAGTCTCGCTGGCATGGTTGCGATGATCCTCCGTCACCGGGTCCGCCGGCGTGCCGTCGAGATTCAAGCGCACAGCGGCCTTTTCCATTGTCTTCAGGTAGCGCAATGAGTTGGTGTGCATGCGTAGCGCGATGCGCAGCACCTTGCGCGGTAACTCCGGCTGTGAGGCGAGCAGTTGCTTGTCGATCCCGATCGCCAACGGCTGGACATCCCGGAAGACGTCAAATTTTTCCTGGAGCTCCTTCAGCAGGATGCGGGCCGATTGGTCGGGGCTGGGTGCGAGGTTGGGGGCAGGGCTGGGCGTGTTCATGAACGGTATTCGTGTGTCCGAAGTGCGGAGCCAAGGAGCATATCACGGCGGGACAAGCAATTTCCATTGCAAGCATGCGCTGGTCGGCGGTGGACGATTGCCGCATGCTGCTTGCGGGAGCGGCCAGCAATGGCCGAAAAAAAGGAAGCCAGCGCTGATGCAGCAATGACTTCCCGATACTCTCAACCGTGGATACGGCGCGCTTTGTCGCGTGCTTGTCAGCCGAGATTCTGGTTGGCGAAATCCCAGTTCACCAGGTTCCAGAACGCTTCCACATATTTCGGCCGTGCATTGCGGTAATCGATGTAGTAGGCGTGTTCCCAGACGTCGCAGGTCAACAGCGGCTTGTCGGCGCCGGTCAATGGTGTGGCCGCATTCGACGTGTTGACAATATCGAGCGTCCCGTCGGCCTTCTTCACCAGCCAGGTCCAGCCGGAACCGAAATTGCCGACGCAGGAGTTGGAGAAGGCTTCCTTGAACTGGTCGAACGAGCCCCATTTGGCGTCGATCGCTTTTGCCACCGCACCGGTCGCCGCACCGCCCCCGTTCGGTTTCAGGCTATTCCAGTAGAACGTGTGATTCCAGACTTGGGCCGAGTTGTTGAACACGCCGCCGCTGGATTTCTTGATGATGTCTTCGAGCGAGGCGTTTTCGAATTCGGTGCCCTTGATCAGTTTATTCAGGTTGGTGACGTAGGCCTGGTGATGTTTTCCGTAGTGGTATTCCAGCGTTTCCTTGGAGATATGCGGAGCCAAGGCGTCGAGGGCGTATGGCAAGGCAGGCAGGGTGTGTTCCATGATGGGTCCTTTCTGTGGGTCGGAGAATTATTTTTTTGGCAAACGCTGATTGTAAGACGGAAGCGATATCGCTGCAGCGGCCCTGGCGCCTGCCTCAGTCGAGCATTGGCTGCACGCTGGCAATGCCAACCTCCGCGGCGCCGCCCGCCACTCGTACCGTGACGACGGTGCGCGGCTGCAATTCCTGCGGCGCCCGGATGGTCCGGCCGCGCGCATCGCTGACGATGGCGTAGCCGCGTTCCAGCGTGCGTTGCGGATTGAGCAGCTCGAGTTGCGCCGCCAGCGAGCCCAGCGCCTGGTGGCGCTGGGCCAGCAGGGCACGCAGGCTTCCGGCCAGCCTGCTGCGCCGCGTGACCAGCGCCAGCCGGTGCGCCGCGGTGTCGGGCAATTGCGTGCCGATCCGGGTACGCAGATGGGCCAGCGCAAACCCGCTATGTCCCAGCCGGTTGCGCAGCGCATGCGCCAGTCGCGCTTGCAGGGCGCGCAGCTGCAGCCGCTCACGGGCGATGGCGGCGGCCGGATTTTGCAGCCGCCGCGCGTGCCAGTCGAGCGTTTGCGCGCGCTCGGTCAACTGTCGTCGCCATTCATAAGCGAGGTCGTCGGCATGGGCCTTCAGCGCGGCCAGCCAGTCGGCGCGCGGCACGGCAGCCATTTCGGCGGCGGCGGTGGGGGTGGGGGCACGCAGATCGGCGGCAAAATCGGCGATGGTGAAATCGGTTTCGTGGCCGATGCCGCACACCACCGGCATCGGACAGGCCACCAGCGCGCGCGCCACGCTTTCATCGTTGAATGACCATAAATCCTCGATGCCGCCACCGCCGCGGCAGACCAGCAGCACATCGCATTCAGCCCGGTGCGCCGCCAGTTCGATCGCGGCGCGGATTTTTTCGGCGGCGCCGACGCCCTGGACCGGAGTCGGATACAGGATGACGGCGACATGTGGTGCGCGCCGCTGCAAAGTGGTCAGAATATCGCGCAAGGCCGCCGCCTGTGGGCTGGTGACGATGCCGATCACGCGCGGCAAGCGTGGTAGCGCACGCTTGCGCTCGGCATCGAACAGGCCTTCGGCCGCCAGTTTTTCCTTCAGGCGGATAAAGGCTTCATATAGGTCGCCAACGCCGGCGCGGCGGATGGCTTCGACGCTCAGCTGAAATTCGCCGCGTGCCACGTACAGGGTGACCAGCGCCCGCACTTCGACCCGATCGCCTTCGCGCGGGGTGAAGCCGGCGTATTGGGCACGGCCCTTGAACATCACCGCCCGTACTTGGGCGGCGTTGTCCTTTAGCGTGAAATACCAGTGGCCCGAGCTGGCGCGGGTAAAGTTGGAGATTTCGCCGGCTACCCAGGTTAGCGGGAAATTGCGCTCCAGCATGCGTGCCACCGCCTGGTTGAGCGCGGAGACACTGAGTACCGCGGGTGTGGTTGGCGTCATGGCATCTGGGTTCATGTGCTGGTTGCGCTATCGCGTCTGATCAGTATTAGGAGTGCATGGTGCGGCCGCTTTCTGCAATGTCAAGAAACGGCAACTATTTTCCGGGTTCACATTAAGCCTGTTCCCGGCAGAGATGGTGATTGCTCTGCGCCAACCCGCTGGCTTCGATGGACGCAATAGCTTGATCACGAGCGTGCATGATATCTGCTTGATTTGCTGGCAGGAAAACAAATCCCTTTGGAATCAATTGCTTTGTCCTAGCGCAAGCGACTTGTCCACAAGCTTGTCCACAAAATATGTGATCAATCCTGGCGGACCATGTCGAAATCACCGTGCTACCTATGCTTGCTCACATTGGTTCAACACGTTACATTCTGCATCCAGGCAATCGATCGAACTATCTGAAGGAGTTTTTTTTGCTCGCCATTATTGAAG
>DATJCV010000210.1:0-6834 GCA_035497775.1 Burkholderiaceae bacterium
ATTTCAACCGTGACTTCCGGCGCTTCCATGCCGGCCAGCGCTCGGCTTTTCAGGACCGCGAGACTCATTGGCAAGCGCGGGCCGCGCGCATGCGGCTTGGGCGAATGCGGCAAACGCCGGTGCGAAGGGTCAGGGCCACGATTTGGTTTTCCAGTATGGGTTGAAGCCAAGTCCCATTGGCCGGCACCTATTTCCCAGCCTGGATTTCCAGTTCCGCCACGCGCGCTTCCAGCTCTTCCAGCTTGGCGCGGGTTTTTGCCAGCACTTGCGCCTGCACTTCGAACTCTTCGCGGGTCACCAGGTCGAGCTTGGCGAAACCCGAGTTCAGCATTGCCTTGACGTTCTTTTCAATATCCTTGGCAGGGGAGTTTTCAATCGCCCTGTTGATTTTTGCCTGCATGTCGTCGAAAAAATTGGGCTTGTCCATAGCATTCCTTTCCATTCCTGGTCGTCCTTGCGCCGGCACCGGGGAGGTGCATTTCCTGGGCCGGCTTGCTTCATCCTGGTGCGCGCTTCACCGCACCGCCACAACACTTCTGCCAAGCCATACAAGCAACGGGGCAAAAATCCATGCGCCAGCGCCGGCTGGCACGCCTCCTGCTAATCCTAGCCTGAAACATCCGCTTCAGCCATGTTTTCACACTGTCCGACGGGAGTCTCATGAAAAACACGCTCATTGCCGTTGCTGCCCTGGCCGGGCTCAGCCTGTCGGTCTCGGCCCAGACCGTTTCCGGCGAAGCGGCCGAATCCGCCGCCGCGGCCACTCCCGCCTCGCCTCTGAGCGCCAACCTGGCGCTGGTCAGCGACTACCGCTTTCGCGGCCTGTCGCAAAGTTTTCGGCGCCCGGCGCTGCAAGGCGGCTTCGATTACGCCCATCCCAGCGGGTTTTACGTCGGCAACTGGAATTCCAGCGTCAGTGGCAACCAGTATAACAACGGCGCCGGCCTCGAAATGGATTTCTATGGCGGCTACAAGTTCGAACCGGTCAAGGATGTCAGCGCCGATGTCGGCCTGCTGTACTACGCCTATCCCGGGGCCTCGATCGGCAGCAGCGGCCAGAAGTACAACAATGGCGAACTGTATTTCAGCTTCGGCTATCGCTGGTTTTCCGCCAAGTACAGCTACGGCCTGACCGACTTCTTCGGTCTGAATACGCGCTCGGGCGGCGCCAACGGCGGCTCGAAGGGTTCCGGCTATCTCGACTTGAACGCGAATTTCGCGATCGCCGAGAAGACCACGCTGACCCTGCATGCCGGGCACCAGGCCGTGCGCCATTACGGCCAGCTCGACTACGCCGACTACAAGCTCGGCGTCGCGCGCGATCTCGGCTTCGCCACGCTGGGGCTGGCGCTCGTCGGCACCAATGCCGACCGCGCCTTGTACACCGTCACCGATGGCGCCGGCCACAGCAAGGACATCGGCGGCACCACCGCCGTGCTGTCCCTTTCCAAAACGTTCTAGGCGCGCCCTGCGCAGGAGATTGCCATGAAACTGATTACCGCCATCATCAAACCGTTCAAGCTGGACGAAGTGCGGGAAGCGCTGTCGGCCATCGGTGTACCCGGCATTACCGTCACCGAGGTCAAGGGCTTCGGTCGCCAGAAAGGCCATACCGAACTGTATCGCGGCGCCGAATACGTGGTCGATCTGCTGCCCAAGACCAAGATCGAGGCGGCGGTCGAGGATGCCGTGGTGGAGCACGCGGTGGAGGTGATCCAAGCCGCGGCGCGTACCGGCAAGATCGGCGACGGCAAGATTTTCGTCTATGCGCTGGAGCACGTGGTGCGGATTCGCACCGGCGAAACCGGCAAGGAAGCGCTCTGAGGCGCGCTCAACCAACGAAAGAAAAATATGAAAAAAGCACTCGTCTATTCGATTCTGGGCATCTGTCTGCTGAGCGCCGGCGATTGTGTTCTGGCGCAGACCGCCGCACCGGTGGCCGCCCTGGCCGCTGTGCCCAAGCTGGACAGCGGCGACACCGGCTGGATGCTGACCTCGACCATGCTGGTCACCCTGATGACCATACCCGGACTGGCATTGTTCTACGGCGGCCTGGCGCGTTCCAAGAACATGCTGTCGGTGCTGGTGCAGGTGTTCGTGATTTTTGCGTTGATCAACTTGTTGTGGGCAGTCTATGGCTACAGCCTGGCCTTCGGCGGCCCGGGCCGCTTCGTCGGCGGCTTCGGCAAGCTGTTCCTGAAGGGGATCGCGGCGGATGCTCTTGCGGCCACGCTGCCGACCATCCCGGAATACGTGTTCGTCGCCTTCCAGGCCACCTTCGCGGCGATTACGGTGGCGCTGGTCGTCGGCTCCTTTGCCGAACGCATCAAGTTCACCGCGGTACTGCTGTTTGCAGTGCTGTGGTTTACCTTCAGCTACGTCCCGATCGCGCACATGGTCTGGGGCGGCGGCTGGCTGGCGCAGGACGGCGCGCTCGACTTCGCCGGCGGCACCGTGGTCCACATCAATGCCGGGGTCGCCGGCCTGGTCGGTGCGCTGGTGCTGGGCCGGCGCATCGGTTTCGGCCGCGAGTCATTCACGCCGCACAGCCTGACCCTGACCATGGTCGGCGCCTCGCTGCTATGGGTCGGCTGGTTCGGCTTCAACGCCGGCTCGGCCGGCGCCGCCAACGGGCTCGCCGGCCTGGCTTTCATCAACACCATGCTGGCCACCAGCGCCGCCACCTTGTCCTGGATCGGCGGCGAAGCACTGGTCAAAGGCAAGGCCTCGATGCTGGGCGCGGCCTCCGGCGCGGTTGCCGGCCTGGTGGCGGTGACGCCGGCGGCCGGGTTCGTCGGTCCGATGGGCGCGCTGGTGCTGGGACTGCTGGCCGGCCTGGCCTGCCTGTGGGGCGTCAGCGGCCTGAAGCAGCTGCTGGGAGCGGACGATGCGTTCGACGTGTTCGGCGTGCATGGGGTCGGCGGCACGCTGGGCGCCATCCTGACCGGCGTGCTGGCGGCACCGGCTCTGGGCGGCACGCAGGGAGCTGACTTCGCCATCGGCCACCAGCTCTGGGTGCAGACATTGAGCGTGCTGGTGACCATCGTTTGGTCGGGCGTGGCGGCGTTCATCGCCTATCAGGTGGTGGATTGGAGCGTCGGCCTGCGGGTCGGCGAAGAACAGGAGCGCGAAGGGCTGGATATCGCCAGCCACGGCGAATCGGCATATCACTACTAGCCCAGCGGCTGCCGGCGACCTCGCTGCCAAAAAGACAAAAACGCTCCTGGAGGAGCGTTTTTTGCGTTGGCACTTTAAAAACGCCGATTCGCCCTGATGTGAGTTTCGTCGGTACGCCAAGTTGTTCCCGTTCGCCGTCGCGCCATCGACGATGGACGGGGATTGCCGTTAGAATCGGCGTCACTCCCCGCGCAGTTCAATCAAAGGTTTGTATGGTCCCGCATCTCGTCACCGCCCTGAATGGCCCGCTGCTCGAACTGGAAAAGAAAATCCTGGACGCGACGCCCGCCATCGAGCGCTGGTTCCGCCTCGAATGGCAAGAACACACGCCGCCGTTCTATTGTTCGGTCGATTTGCGCAATGCCGGTTTCAAGCTGGCGCCGGTGGATACCAATCTGTTTCCCGGCGGCTTCAACAACCTGGCGCCGGAAATGCTGCCGCTGGCGGTGCAGGCGGCGATGGCGGCGATCGAAAAATATTGCCCGGATGCCAAGAATTTGTTGCTGATTCCCGAGCGCCATACGCGTAACTCGTTTTACCTGCAAAACATTGCGCAACTGGTACAGATATTCCGCCAGACCGGTCTGAACGTGCGGCTCGGTTCGCTCGATGACGACTTGGCCGAAGCGACCCCGATCAACCTGCCGGACGGCAGCACGCTGATGCTGGAGCCGCTCCAGCATCTGGCGGGTGGACGCCGGCTGGGCCTGAAAAATTTCGATCCCTGCACCATCCTGCTGAACAACGACTTGTCCTCCGGAATTCCGGCCGTGCTGGAAAACCTCCGTGAGCAGAACGTGCTGCCGCCGTTGCATGCCGGCTGGGCCGTGCGGCGCAAGAGCAACCACTTCGCCGCCTACGACGAAGTGGTGAAGAAATTCGCCAAGATGATCGATGTCGACCCGTGGATGCTGAATCCGTTTTTCGCCAAATGCGGTGCAGTCGATTTCCAGCATCACAGCGGCGAGCAGTGCGTGGCGTCCAATGTCGATTCCCTGCTGACCAAGATCCGCAAGAAATACCGCGAATACGGCATCAAGGAAACGCCGTTCGTGATCATCAAGGCCGATGCCGGCACCTATGGCATGGGCATCATGACCGTGACCGACGGCAGCCAGGTAAAGGATTTGAACCATAAGCAGCGCAGCAAGATGTCGGTGATCAAGGACGGCCTGGCGGTGTCCGAAGTGATCCTGCAGGAAGGCGTGCATACCTTCGAGCGCATCAACGACGCCGTGGCCGAGCCGGTGGTGTATATGATCGACCGCTACGTGGTCGGCGGTTTCTACCGCGTGCATGCCGAACGCGGGGTGAATGAAAACCTGAATGCGCCCGGTGCCCACTACGTGCCGTTGGCCTTTGCCCAGCAGCATGCGCTGCCGGATCTGCACGCCAAACCGGGTACCGCTGCTCCCAATCGCTTCTACATGTATGGCGTGGTGGCGCGGCTGGCGTTGCTGGCGGCGTCGCTGGAACTGGAAAAAACCGATCCGAATCCGGAGGTGTATTAATCGGCGGTTGGCGTGACTGCGGCGCGCCGAATGGCTATGCCACCTGGCAAGCAGCATGTGTGGCATGGAGTATGATCATAAAACCACCGTATCGCGCCCGAATTTCCACTATCGTGTTCGGAGTATATAATTTGACTAGGCGCCCGCACGCCGCCTCGCGTCCCGCCGCGGCAAGCGCCGCGACCATCCAGCCATCCTGATTCATAATAAGCAACCAGTCAGCTGCTTCCTATCCGCATCGTCCACGCCATGAAAATCGCCTTCCTCGCCGACCCGCTCGCCAGCTTCAAGATCTACAAGGACACTACCTACGCGATGATGGTGGAGGCCGGCCGGCGCGGCCATGCCTTGTATGCGTTCCAGCAGGGCGATCTGGCGCTGGAAGGCGGCGAGGTGGTGGCCGATGTGGCCCAGGTAACGCTGACCGGCGACAGTCACGACTGGTACCGCGCCAGCGACCCGGTGCCGACGCGGCTGGCCGAGTTCGACGCCATCCTGCTGCGCAAGGACCCGCCGTTCGACATGGAATACATCTACACCACCTATTTGCTGGAGCGCGCCGAAGCGCAGGGCGTGCGGGTGATCAACAAACCGTCGGCGGTGCGCGACCACAACGAAAAGCTGGCGATCGCCGAATTTCCGCAATTCGTGGCGCCGACCCTGGTGACGCGCGATGAGCGGCGCCTGCGCGCGTTTCACGCCGAACACCGCGACCTGATCTTCAAGCCGCTGGATGGCATGGGCGGCACCGGCATTTTCCGGGTGCGCGAGGATGAGCTGAATCTCGGCTCGATCATCGAGACGCTGACCGAAAACGGCCGCCGTACCATCATGGCGCAGCGTTTCATCCCGGAAGTCACGGCCGGTGACAAGCGCATCCTGTTGATTGGCGACCAGGTGGTGCCGTATTGCCTGGCGCGTATTCCGCAAGGCACGGAAGTGCGCGGCAACCTGGCCGCTGGCGGCGTCGGCGTGGCGCAACCGATTTCCACTCGCGACCGCGAAATCGGCGAAGCGCTGGCGCCGATCCTGGTGCAGCGCGGGCTGTTGCTGGTGGGGCTGGACGCGATCGGCGATTATCTGACCGAGGTCAACGTCACCAGTCCGACCTGCTTTCAGGAAATCAAGCAACAGACTGGCTTCGATGTCGCCGCGATGTTCATCGATGCGCTGGAAGCCACGCTCTGAAATCGATGCGCACTGCGCCGGTGAAAAATGCATAATGATGGGCGCCGGATTCCGGCCCGGGAGCGGGGCGTGCCAATGCCGCGCTACTCCAGGATGAACACTTCAAGATTATGGTTGGCATTCTTCTTTTGACCCACGCACCGCTTGGGACAGCATTTCTCAGCGCCGCCGCGCACGTGTTCCGCGCCTGCCCGGCGCGGATCGAGGCGCTTGACGTGCGGCCCGACCAGGATCCGGCCGACGTCCGGCGCCTGGCGCAAGCCGCCATCGAGCGTCTGGATGACGGCGCCGGCGTGCTGGTGATGACCGATGTGATGGGCGGTACGCCGTCCAACTGCAGCAACGGCATTGCCGCAGCCGGCAAGGTCGAGGTGATTGCTGGCTTGAGCCTGCCGATGTTGCTGCGGGCGATTACCTATCGCAACGACACGCTGGACGTGGCGGCGCAAATGGCGCTGGCCGGTGCCCAGGCCGGCGCGGTACGGGTCGATCACCGGATTCGCCTGTCAGTCAGCTAAGCAGCGCGTCGGAGGGAGCACCGTTTTATAGGCAGCCAGAAAAAAACTAAAATATGATCCAGCAAGAAACCGAAATCATCAACAAACTCGGCCTGCATGCCCGCGCCTCCGCCAAGCTGACGCAGTTGGCGGCGCAATTCGATAGTGAAGTCTGGATGACGCGCAACCAAAAGCGGGTGAATGCCAAATCGATCATGGGTGTGATGATGCTGGCCGCCGGCAAGGGTTCGAAAGTGACGCTGGAAGCCAGCGGCGCCGATGAAGCCGAATGCGTGGCGGCGCTGGCGGCCCTGATTGCAAAGAAATTTGATGAAACCGAATGACGGCAGGCGCGGTCGGAGTCTGCGCAACTAAGTGAACTCGATGGCTTCTTTCACGCTACATGGCATTCCGGTTTCGCGCGGGATCGCGATTGGACGGGCGCATCTGCTGGCGCCGGC
>DATJCV010000211.1:0-3419 GCA_035497775.1 Burkholderiaceae bacterium
CGATCGCAACCTCGGCGATTGGGCGCGCCTACCTGGCCGGGACCACCGACAAGGAGCGCAACGCCATCTTGAAACTGGCGTTCGACCTGGATGAAACCATGGCCGACAGCGTGCGCGCCGGCATCCAGCGCGGCCAGCAGGATTACCGCGAATACGGCTGCGCCACCTCGTTCGGCGAATGGCAGCCCGACGTCAATGGGATTGCGGTGACCTTCCGCTCGGGCGGCGCGATTCCGCTGCATGTGCTGAACTGCGGCGGCCCTTCCTCCGGCCTGTCGAAGGAATTCCTGCTGGCCGAGGTGCGGCCGCGGCTGCTGGTACTGGCACGGCAACTGGAATTCTCGGCACTCTCCTGAGATGCCGCCCATGCGGTTCGGCAGTCAGCGCCATCGCACCGGGAACCGTGATAGCCGGGCATGGTCATATACTCCAATATATACAAGCTGATTCCGCCCGTAATACGGCGCACCTTTAGGCATACTCCTTGTTCTCTAGCTCTACCACAGTCGGCTCTTGGAACTTAGGCGGACGCCAAGCAAGGCGCCGTGAAACCAGGGACGGAGTTTTTATCCCCGATTTCATGGCATAGCACTCCCCGCCCACTCCGATGTCCGTAGATAATTCCAGCGTTGATTGCGGCGAACCTGCTTTCCAGCGCTGGTTCGCCGGCAGCGAAAACCCACGCTGCGACTGCAGCACCCGGCCGCACTTTCTCCCGCCTCTACTCCCTTTCAAACGTTTCGCCCAAGCTCTAAGTTGCACTGTGCAAAACCAATCCGATTTACCGCGCGACGGCAAATGGCGGCATGCCAATCTACATTCGCACCAGAACGCCGCTTTTTCATTCACTAATTCGACACTTCAGCCGATGCTTTACAGCATGGATGTCCACTGATACCATTCATTGAAATTATTAAAACTTAGTTTTGTTGTGCAAAACTTAAATTAGGATTTCCGATTGTGCAACGCCAGTCGCAGCAAGAATATCCGGCATCCCAGCCCCAAACCGTCACCGCCAGCCAGATGTCAGCCGACCCGCCTCGGCAAGCGCCTGGACAGGCGGCCAACAGAAAGAACGAGCCAATGGAAAGCGCGTTGTACGACGTCACTCAAGACGTGGCCGTCATCACCCTCAACCACCCTCCGGTCAATGGCCTCGGCCTGAGCCTGCGCCAGGCGATCATCGCCGCGCTGCGGCGCGCCGGCGACGAGCCGGCGGTGCGCGCGATCGTGCTGATCGGCTCGGAGCAGGTGTTTTCCGGCGGCGCCGACATCAAGGAATTCGGCACGCCGAAGTCGGCGCAGGAACCGAACCTGCTGACCGTCATCGGCGCGCTGGAAGCATCGACCAAGCCGGTGGTCGCCGCCATCGGCGGCGTCTGCATGGGCGGCGGCCTGGAATTGGCGCTCGGCTGTCATTTCCGCGTCGCCAAACCGGATGCGCGGATCGCACTGCCGGAAGTCAAGCTGGGCATCCTGCCCGGCGCCGGCGGCACGCAGCGGTTGCCGCGTCTGGTCGGCCTGGATGCCGCATTGAACATGATCGTCTCCGGCAATCCGGTGCCGGCGGCGCAGCTCCAGGACAGCGCATTGTTCGATGCCATCATCGACGGCGACCTGCGGGCCGGCGCGCTGGCCTTTGCGCGCCAGGTGGTGGCCGAGCAGCGGCCGGCAAAGCGCGCGCGCGACCTCAAGATCGACGAGCCGGGCGGCGAAGCGTATTTGCAGTTCGCGCGCAATACGGTAGCGGCCACGGCCAGGCATTTCCCGGCGCCGCTGAAATGCGTCGAGGCGGTCGCCGCCGCCTACTCCAAACCGTTCGACGAAGGCATGCAAATCGAACGCGATGCTTTCCTGTGGCTCTTGAACACTCCGCAGTCGCGCGCGCTGCGCCATGCCTTCCTCGGCGAGCGCGCGGCCGCCAAGATCACCGACGTGCCGGCCGATACGCCGACCCGCACAATTGGGCGCGTGGCCGTGATCGGCGCCGGCACCATGGGCGGCGGCATCGCGATGAATTTCCTGAACGCCGGAATTCCCGTGACGCTGCTCGAAATGCAGCAGGAAGCGCTGGAGCGCGGCGTCGCGACGATCCGCAGGAATTACGAAAATTCGCACAAGAAAGGCAAGCTCAGTGCCGAGCAGTTGGAAGCGCGGATGACACTGCTCTCGCCCAGCCTGTCCTATGACGAAATCAAGGACGCAGACCTGGTGATCGAAGCGGTGTTCGAGGACATCGGCGTCAAGCAGCAAGTGTTCGCCAAGCTGGATGAGGTGATGAAGCCCGGCGCGATTCTCGCCTCCAACACCTCGACCCTGGATCTGAATCGGATCGCCTCGTTCACCCAGCGGCCGCAGGACGTGATCGGCGTGCATTTCTTCAGCCCGGCCAACGTCATGCGCCTGTTGGAAGTGGTGCGCGGCGAACAGACCGGCAAGGACGTGCTGGCGACGGTGATGCAACTGGCGAAGAAGATCAAGAAGGTGGCCGTGGTATCGGGCGTGTGCGACGGCTTCATCGGCAACCGCATGCTGAAGTACTACCGCAACCAGGCCAATCAACTGCTGGAAGAAGGCGCCTCGCCGCAGCAGATCGACCGCGCGCTGGAACAATGGGGCATGGCGATGGGGCCGTTCCGCATGGGCGACCTGGCCGGGCTGGACATCGGCTGGTCGATCCGCAAGCGCCAGTATGCGGAAAACCCCGGGATGAAGCGTTCCGTGATCAGCGACCGCTTGTGCGAGTTGGGCCGCTTCGGCCAGAAGACCGGCAAGGGCTGGTACCGCTACCAGCCCGGCCAGCGCGCTGCGCTGCCGGACCCGGAAGTCGAGCAGATCATCGCCGCCGCGCGCCGGCAGACCGGCATCACGCCGCGTCAGATCAGCGACGGCGAAATCGTCGAGCGCTGCATCTTCGCGCTGGTGAATGAAGGCGTGCGCATCCTGGAAGAAGGGATTGCCGCGCGCGCCTCCGACATCGACATGGTTTACCTGAGCGGCTATGGCTTCCCCGCGCACCGCGGCGGCCCGATGCTGTACGCCGAAATGACCGGCCTGCCGAAGGTCGTCGAGAAAATGCGCCGCTTCGCCGCCCAGCCCGGCGCCGATGCCGCGTTCTGGCAGCCGGCCGCATCGCTGGTCTGCTTGGCGCAATCCGGCGAATCGTTCAACTGAGGCCCCGGCCAAAACATCCAAATCAGGAAGGAAATCACCGTGAATGACGCCGTCATCGTTTCCACCGCCCGCACCGGACTCGCCAAGTCCTGGAAAGGCGCCTTCAACCTGACCTATGGCGCGACGCTCGGCGCGCACGCGGTGCGCGCGGCGGTGGAACGCGCCGGAGTCGATCCGGCCGAAGTCGAAGACGTGCTGATGGGCGGCTCGCTGTCGGAAGGCACCACCGGCGGCAACGTCGCGCG